>CAZOIN010000044.1:0-6090 GCA_964579985.1 uncultured Candidatus Saccharibacteria bacterium | reverse complement strand
CCGGAAACTCAGGCCGTCTCTGTATTTAATCTCGATTCGTATTCGGTCATCGAGAGTCAATTGAGTATATGCCCGCCTTTTGTTTTTTTGCATAGCGCTTGTATCTTAATACAAGTGTTGCAATTGATTGTTGAACTCGCTCAATCTCCCCTTGCACATCGCCGCATTTCATGTTAGGTTTTTAGTAGTTGACATTTAATTTTGGGTCGAGCTACAGATGTGCACGTGTAAGAGGTTCCTCCGCCTCCACTTATAAGCCTCTGTGGTCTCGGCCCTTTTTCATATCTCGACTATCCACAGGGTTGACATATCATGACCACATGATAGCATTCATGTCCAGAGTACGTCGTCATGGAGAACGGATTCCAAGAGAGGATCAGCGCCGCGGGTGTTGGAAAGCGTCAACACCGTGGGTAGTTGATTGGAATCTGAAAATGGTGACGGCTCTTTAAAAGTTATGTATAAAACACGCCAGTTCAGCGTGGCGAGTAACATCCTGTTCCTCGACCCACCTACCCCCACCCCCACAAAACCCGCTCGTAGCTGTGCAAATCCCATCGTTGCGGCTCAACTGGAGAAAGCGGACACGTTGGCAAAACACGGCTTCCATGGGGAAGCGAGTGCGGCGAGGATATTCGCTGAACGCCTTCGACTTCGTCCGACAGTGTAAGTCGGTCAGTTGAAGGAAGGCTTCCCCGGACTCTGGGGGAGCCTTTTTTGATTGATTGAAAAAAGCTATACTATCCTCATGCGGAACCCTCTCCCCAAAGAAGAACCCGTGACCTATTTCGGCCAGACCGATTCGCGGGGTAAACGCATCCCGTTCGGCATCAAAGCAAAAGACCGCTCAAGGCATATGTACGTGATCGGAAAGACGGGCATGGGAAAATCAACGCTCCTCGAGAATATGGCGATTCAGGATATCAAGAACGGCCATGGGATCTGTTTTGTCGATCCACATGGCAAGACCGCCGACCTTCTCCTCGATTACGTCCCTGAAAAGCGCATTAAAGATGTGCTCTACTTCGCGCCGTTCGATATGGACTATCCGACTTCTTTTAACATCATGGAAGATGTCGGACCAGACAAACGACACCTCGTGGTGAACGGGCTTATGGCTACGTTCGAGAAGATTTGGGTGGATGCGTGGAGTGCCCGTATGGCCTACATCTTGCAAAACACGCTTCTCGCGCTCCTTGAATATCCCGATTCGACGCTTCTTGGCGTAAACCGCATGCTTGTCGACAAGGAGTACCGTAAGCTCGTCGTGAACCACGTGAGTGACCCGTCGGTGAAATCGTTTTGGGTGGACGAATTCGCAAAATATACCGATCGCTATACCCAGGAAGCGACTCCGGCTATTCAGAACAAAGTTGGTCAATTCACGTCAAATCCGCTCATCCGAAACATCGTTGGCCAGTCAAAATCGACCTTCGACCTTAGGAAGCTCATGGATGAGCGCAAGATCATTATCGTGAACCTCTCGAAGGGGAAGGTGGGCGAAGGAAACGCGAATCTGCTTGGCAGTATGTTCATCACCAAGATATATCTTGCGGCCATGTCCCGCGCGGACGTCACTGAAACAGAGCTCCAAAAGCTTCCAAATTTCTATCTCTACGTCGATGAGTTTCAGTCGTTCGCGAATAAAAGCTTTGCGGATATTTTGTCGGAAGCTCGAAAGTATAAGCTCAATCTTACGCTCGCGCATCAATATATAGAGCAAATGGAAGAAGAGGTGAGCGCGGCAGTCTTCGGCAACGTGGGTACACTAGCGGTGTTCCGCGTCGGAGCGTTTGACGCGGAATTTTTGGAAAAAGAATTCGCACCCGCGCTCTTGGCGGAGGACTTGGTTAACTTAGGCATATACCAGATTTATCTCAAGCTCATGATTGACGGAGTGACATCGCCACCGTTCTCGGCCGTCACTCTTCCTCCAATTGAACGGCCGTCACACTCATTCCGTGAGCAAGTCCTCGAACATTCTCGAGCTACCTTTTCACGCCCGCGCGGAGTAGTTGAGAATGAGATCAAGGAGTGGCACGCTCCGATACTCCCCGCGCCGAAAGAGCGAAAAGAAAGTGTAGAACGCCTGCCTGCGCCGGCAGGCCCATTCGAACCTACGCGTGAATCTCCGCCCCGAACGAATTTAGAGAGAAATGTTCATAGGCAAAGTGATACCCGTACGGCCGAACCCGAACGAGTTTCAAGGAATGACACTCGAACGGATGAACCCGCACGATCATCTATGTCGGAGCGAAAAGGCTCGCCCCCGGCCACACAGCGGCGTGCTCTGCCTCCGTCGCAGGAGGCTCCATCTGCCCTGTCTGCACAGGCAGGGCGTACCCCGCATCTGTCTTCTTCAGCCGCCTCGCCTGTACCCGCTTCTTTGCCACTTTCTCATTTGCGTCATGGAGTTAAAAAAGAACGGCCCGAAGGTGTGCATCTCTCCGAGCTAAGAAAAGCTCTCTCGGAGGCGCTTCAGAGTTCGGCAAGAAATCCGCCAGGAGCTCCAGCCGCGCGGACATCAGAGCTTCCCAAACCGGAACTGCCTTCCGTGCCCCCGCCTTCTCCCAGGTCCTTGCCTTTGCATACGGCAAATGGAGCGCAGGTACGCGAGATTCCCGAGCATCTTCTGAAGAAGCTTCTTGAGGTTCCCGCTCCCACCCCCAAGGAAAAAGAAGCAAATAAGAATCCACCTTTTCGATCTGTTTAGCAGTAAATGTTACGACGTGATGCTTCGGATATTCCTTTCATCGTTTATCATACTCGGAATCAGCCTCATCATTCCCCATGTGTCTTTTGCGAGCCTGCCTGCGCAGGCAGGCGTGATCATTTCTGAGATCATGTACGATCTCCCCGGCTCCGACACGGGCAGAGAGTGGATCGAGGTGCAGAATACGGGAACCGAAGAAGTTTCTTTCCTGAAATGGAAACTCTTTGAGGCGGGCACCAATCACGGATTGAGGCTCTTCCAAGGCACCGCTACCACTTCAGCCAGCGGATTTGCGATCATAGCCGATGACCCCAAGAAATTTCTGATGGATAATCCGCATTACAGCGGCACGCTGTTTGGGGGCAGTTTTTCCCTCTCTAACACGGGCGAGACGCTTGAGTTGAAGTTTGGTGATAAGAGCATGCACCGCGCCTTGTACGCTTCTTCTATGGGTGCAACCGGAGATGGAAACAGTTTGCACTATGTAAGTAACAACTTTCAGGCCGGTATTCCTTCGCCGGGAAGTCCTACCTATAACTATAAAGAGAATAGTGTGGTTTCAGAACCGTTGTCTACGAAGGAAGAGAAGCCAATTGTAGCGGTTCCTGTCGTAACAAAGGCAGTAAAATCGGTACAGCCGATCGCTGCTCCCATCGCAAAACCGGCAAGAAAAGAATCAATTCAGATGTCTCCAGCCGCTTCAAGCACCTCATCTGCCAATCTTCAGGATGCAAGGCAGGAAGGCGCGTCTGCGCAATCAGGCGAACTCCTTGGTGCCGCCTTCACCTCGGACGGAGGTACTAGATGGCCGTGGCTGCTCGGAGTGGCGCTTCTCCTTCTCGTCTCTATCGGAGGATATCTCGCGATTTTGCGACCAAAACCGGAACCTACTGCTTCGGAAGAACTCCGAAAAGAGGCGGCAAGATATGACATTATTGAAGATAGTTAGTAGGAAGTAGCGAGTAGTAGGTAGAAAGAAATGAAAGTATTGATTTTTTCAACCGCCTATCTGCCATTTATCGGCGGGGCGGAACTGGCTATAAAAGAAATTACTGCTAGGCTTCTGCCGGTTGATTTTTCGTTTGATTTGATTACGCTCAATTTGGACCGGAAGCAGAAACCGGAAGAACAAATCGGAAATATAAGGGTTATCCGGCTGGCATGCTCAAAGCTCTTTTTTCCTATTGCCGCGTTCGTGCGTGCTAGGAAACTTCACCGCAAAAACCCCTATGACGCGGTGTGGTCAATCATGGCCTCGCATGGAGGCTTTGCGGGATTGTTTTTCAAATACCATTTTCCCAACGTCCCTTTCATTCTCACGCTTCAGGAAGGCGATTCTTTTTCACATATTTATAAGCGAGCGTTTTTTGTCTGGCCGCTCTTCAAACGCATTTTTAACTATGCCGATACGATAACTGCTATTTCAAATTACTTGGCCGATTGGGCGAAAAAAATGGGAGCAAAGGCCGACATTCACGTAATACCAAATGGCGTGAATGTCGAAGCGTTTAGCGTTAAGCGTCTAGCGTCTAGTAAGAGGGAAGAGCTAAGACAAAAACTTGGAATAAAGCCAGAAGATAAAATCATAATCACTACGTCACGATTGGTACCGAAAAATGGAGTTACAGATTTAATTGAATCACTTCGATACTTACCCGAAAATATCAAACTTCTTATTTGCGGCACTGGTTCTCTAGAGTCCAGTCTTAAACTAAACGTTAACCGCTATACGCTAAACGCTCGCGTGAGGTTTTTCGGTTTTGTACCCAATAATACACTCCCGCAGTATCTCCACGCTTCAGACATCTTCTGCCGTCCGTCTCTTTCAGAAGGTATGGGAAGTTCGTTCATCGAAGCCATGGCGGCGGGGCTTCCGGTCATCGCGACTCCCGTTGGGGGCATTCCCGATTTTCTGGAGGATGGCAAGACCGGACTGTTTTGCGAAGTCGGAAATCCAAACAGTATCGCCGATAAGGTACAGTTGCTCCTTTCAAATAATTCTCTGCGCGAGAAGATTATAGAAAATGCATCGAAGATGGTGCGGGAAAAGTATGATTGGAATTCAATTTCACCTAAGATGCAGGAAGTCTTGGGGCGAGGATTGACATAGGCAAGTGAATATGTCAGTATTGTGACTTCCCGATTGGGGGATTCTACTGCGAAAAGGCGTGGTAAGAAAACATTGAAAACTGAAAAGGAGACAAAGTATGAAATGGGAGATTTTTGTGTGTATTGCGGTCATCTATCAGTATGGATTGGTGCAGGTGGCCATCAAGAAAATCGGAGCCGTTAAAGGGTCGCGCACGCGAAAACTTGTGTGGCAGTACCTCTTTGCGGCTTTACTTGCATTAGCTACAGCCGCAATTACCAGGCGGCTCGAATTGACCCCCTCGGTCTTACTCGTCGCCATCTTTGGCGCGGCCAACGCCTTCGCCTGTTATTGCCATTGGCGAGCCTATGACATTTCGATGGCTCGTACGGCGGTGCTTAGTACTCTCGATGATTTTACCGCCATCGGACTGGGCTACCTGCTACTCGGCGAACTTCAGGTACTTACGCCGCTATTGACCGCAGGAGTCGTCATATCAGCCTTAAGCGCGACAATGTTTGCGCGAGTCAAGAATCCAAGCGACGCAACTTCTCGCACTCTGATTCTTTGGGTGCTTGGCTACAGCTCCATATGGGGTGTCGCTATGTTTTCCTTTCGCTACTTCTCGCTACAGGGACTCCACATACTCACCTTCATAGCCGCATGGTATAGTGGCGCTCTGGTCGGGGCTCTTATCACACGCTTCCTTATCATGGGGCATGCTGAAGCTGGTCCACCGCTCTCTTATCGAGGACGAGCGAAGGTATTTCTTCTTGCTGTCCTGATTTGGACATCGCTCATGTTCGCTTTTCGCATGCGCGAACTGGTTCCGGTTACCGTTATCCAGCCGATACAGCTTGTGTCTGAAATGAGTATACCAGCGATTATCGCCATGATTTTCTTCGGCGAGGCAAAAAAGATGTCGCGGAAGGAAGTTGCGGTCATCGCAGGCGGTCTTCTCGGGGTCATCCTTATCGCGGTCGCGTATTGAGAGAGGAGCAATGAGTCTTTCGCTCTTTAACGCCTTACAGAATTCGGTCACGTCGAATTCTCTAAGGCGTTTTTTCTTAAACAACATACCAACATACTTGAGAATGTTGGTATGTTGTCTTGATTTATTTCGACGAGCGAGGAGCGCCATGCAAACTTCGGTATATAGGGCAAATTAGGGCATGATTCAGTAGAATGGTGGCTTAACAACAAGCTAAAACATCATTCAAACGTATGAATCGAAAACAATGCCCATTTTGTGCTTCAATATCGTGTGTCAGAAACGGATTTCAAGAGT
>CAZOIN010000043.1:0-6224 GCA_964579985.1 uncultured Candidatus Saccharibacteria bacterium | reverse complement strand
AAGTTCTCGAGATTTTTTGACCGAAGGCAACAAGTTCGGGAACGATTTCCAGTCCAACGACCTTCCCTCCTGGCGAAGCAAGATACGAAAGAAGCGCCGTGGTCCAGCCCGAGCCGCTCCCAACATCAAGCACCTTTTGCCCCGGCTGAACGTCAAGTTTTTCGAGCATGAACGCGACCGTCGTCGGTTGTGAAATCGTCGCTCCGAATCCTATGGGGAGCGGATAATCCTCGTACGCCGCCGCGCAAAGTTCCTGCGGCACGAAATTAGCCCGAGGAACAACACGAAAAGCGCCTTCAACCCGCTGGACGCGGATCGCTCCTTTCCTTTTGAGGCGATCGATTAACAACTCTAAATCTGCCATTTAGCATTTGCTCACGGCCGTGAGCAAATGCTAAATGGCCAAAGCCTTTTCTTTGAGAAGGATTTCGCGTTTCTTTCGAGTCCCCCCTCGATTATAGTTGCCGAGCTTGCCGTCAGAGCGAATCACTCGGTGGCATGGAATCGAGACGTCGAAGTTAGTTTTCAGTATGGAGCCTACGGCGCGAAACGCACGCGGCGAACCGGCTCTTTTGGCGACCTCTTTATAGGTGAGGACAGAGCCCTTCGGGATTTTCTTTACAACGGCAAAGACTTTTTGCTTGAATAAGGTCATATAGCGGGGGTGCTCATTAAAAAAGTGAAGAGGTTGTGGTGGGCTTTTCCCGCTCCGATTTCTTCTTCATTGCCTTAGTATCGGAACCTCTAGTAACTGCCGAAGAAACCTCGGCGGAGGCTTTTCGATAATTGCAGTAATCGCAGAGATCCGCGGGAGGCGGAAGCTCATCGGAATCCAGACACTTTTTTATTTTCTCAAGAGTCGGCTCCACCCAATCGGTCGCACCGATATAGGGGATGATCTTTACGTCGAATTCAAGTTTGGCATCAAACGCTTCCCTGTCGGTCTTCCCGTTCACATAGACAAAATAGCCGGTGTCGGAAACCTTAAATCCATTTTGCCGAAACAACCATTGATACACCTCCATTTGACGTTTGTAACCATCCTGCCACTTTGCATCCAGGCTTACCTCGCCGTCTTTACTCGTCGCTTTGTAGTCAACCACGATAAGTTCGCCGGAAGGACGCATCCACACGTCATCGATGCCTCCGCGCACGAAAAAACCCGTCGATTTATGACGAAAACTTACTCCGGCACGGAGCGAATCGCGCCATTCCTCCATCTTCGGGTGGCTGAAGGGTACCGCGTTAATTCCATACGCCTTCATAAGCGGGTGTTGGGTCTTCCGAGCACGGTGCCCGTCAAACTCCTTCTTCAGGAGCTTATCAACGGCGCTGTTGAGGCTGAACGGGAATCCCGGCGGACGAGCCACGCCAAGCCGGTTGTCCACGTAAAAACAGCGCGGGCATTCCAAAAACAGATCGATCTTCGAACGCGAAAGTTTCCAATTAGGCCCGCCGTAATTCCAATCGGTCTTTCGATGAGGTTTGTAGTAATCCGACATAAATTTCGAATAACAAATCTTGAGTGTCTAAAAATACTAAGTACACTTTGAATTACGAAACGCCCCGTTTCTGTCATCCTCGCGAATGCGGGGATCCAGAGTGTGGCTTATTGTATAGGTCTGGATTCCCGCCTACGCGGGAATGACAGCTTAGAATGTTAGTTTCGTAATTCAAAGTAAGTACAAGACTAAAAGATAAGAAATCTGTCCGATTATAATATTCGATATTGGATATTGGATATTTTTCGAGATTAGGTATTCAAAATTCGATATTTCTTTACGCTGGGCACAAGATAGCACTTTCCGCTTCCGCCTCTTCTATCAGCCGTTCATCGAAACCAAGCGAGCGCAATTTCTCCTTTTCATTTCGGATACTCTCGCACAGCACGATTCCTTGTTCCATAAGAAGTTGCTTCTGTTTGTCGGAAAGCGTAGTGAGGCAGGTTATCGGATGAACACCTGTTGCTTCGATAAGATCGTGGAGGTTCCCCGTTTGCGGATAGTTCCAGCCGAGAAGCTTTACCCCACTACACTCGCCATAGCGGATTGCTTTTTCGGTGAACTTCGTGTTGGTGATGAGCCATCCTTCATCAAGCTTCTCTCGGTTTCCATATTTGAATTCCGCCGAGTAAAGGTCGTCAAAACGCGCCTTCACATACAGAGCCACTTTGACGTCGGATTTGTAGGCGAGCTCGTGATGATACTTTGCTTCAATCATAAGGAGCTTCTCGCGGTTCCAAGCTACGATGTCCATTTCGTGATCAACGCACGTCCCTTGCACCATCTGGTCCAAAAGCACCGAAAAGCCTTTATGCTTGAATATTTCACCGACGAATTTCTCAAATGGAAATCCGGTAGGCCCCAGTGTGAGCAGTGACCGGCGCAGTGAGTAGCGCGCAGATGCCTTTTTCTGTTTGCCTTTAAGGACAGAAAAAGCATGGCGGTAGATATCGGAGGTAGTCATACCGCTGACCAGTTCGCGTTCGACGTGGTCCGCGACTTCCGAGGCGATCGTGTCGCTTGCACCTGATTTTCGGAGCGACTCCCGGAGCTTCAACGGATCAAAGTGCTCCTCTGTGCCGTCCGCTTTGAGTACATTGATAGCTGGTGGAGACATGAGGAGTATTATAGCCCCCGAAGCTTCTAGCTGCTAGGTGTTAGCTGCTAGGGAGACTGCACTAGAAGCTAAAAGCTAGAACCTAGTAGCTTCTTCAAACAATGATTCCGCCGCCAACAACCATATCGTCGTCGTAAAGTACCAGCGACTGGCCCGGGGCGATAGTTTGCGGAGACGCAAATTGAATGATGAATTTAGAATTGTGAATTATGAATTTTGCTGGCTCGAGCCTTTGCCTGTATCGCGTTCGAATGGTATAAGTCTTTCCCTTAACAGGCTGGGTAAGCCAATTGCAATCCGTGATTTCAACTTCGCTAACAGCACCCCCAAGATTTCCTCTCGATGATTTTTGGGACGCGGTTATCGTGTTTTTTTTCATGTCTTTTCCGATTACATACCACCCCCCTTCAATTTCCTCCCTTGAGGAAGGGGAAAAGCCGACGACAACACGCTCTCCGAGTGTGTAGAAAGATGCACCGCTATGCTTGCCAAGTACGGTTCCCTTTTCATCCAGCACATTTCCTTTCCTCGGTTTGATGTAGTGAGATAAAAATTCTTTCATATCAATCTTGCCGACAAAACAAAGGCCTTGGCTGTCCTTTTTGTCGGCGGTGATGAGTCCAAATTCTTTCGCCAGCTTCCGCACTTCCGATTTTTGCATTTCACCCACTGGGAACAGAATGTGCGGTAGTTGTTCCTTGCGAATCTGCCAGAGGAAGTAGGACTGGTCCTTGGAGGGATCAGAGCCAGCGTGTAGCGTGTAGCGTGTAGCGTCTGACAATTTCTGACGCTTTGCGTTATACGTTTTACACTTCACGATTCGCGCGTAATGTCCGGTAGCTATGAAATCGGCTCCGGATTTACGCGCGAATTCGTAAAACCCGCCAAACTTGATGAAACGGTTGCACATCACATCGGGGTTAGGGGTCTTCCCCGCCTTGTACTGCCGAATCATGTAATCCACTACCTCTCTTTTGTATTCTTTTTCAAGGTCAAGTTCTACGAAGGGAATCTTGAGTTTTGCACAGACGCGCATCGCATCCAGTCGATCATCCTTCCATGTGCACTCGAAAAGAGGTTCACCCGATGCTTCGTCTAGGGGTTGCCAAACCTTGATAAAGACTCCTATCACGTCAAAACTCTGCTTCTTAAGCAGCGCTACGGAAACGGAACTATCCACTCCGCCCGAAAGCCCGACGAAGACCTTTCTTTTAAGAGGGGTATTTGATTGTTTGTGTTTATTCCAAATTCTAGCCATATTCCTTTCATTCACCTCACCCACACCAAATTTGGTGGGGGTAATAAAAGACAGGCGATCAAAACGAAACGCTTCGAAGCCTGATCAGGTTCAACACGCGCTTCTTTGTGATCGGGCCGAAATAGCCATACGCCGGAGTTATGTTCTGTTCCTGTTGGAATCTTTGCACGGCCAATTTGGTAAGAGCGCCGAAATAGCCGGTCACGAGAGCTTCCGGATATACTTCAGCATTCACGAGAAACTGTTGCAATATCGCGACGTCTCCGCCGATACGGCCAACCGCCAAATCTCTCGTCAAGGTCTTATCGTATACATCTGCCTTGTCTTTGGTAATCTCAATGCTGGAGAGCTGCTCCAGTTTTTTGAGAGTTACGGTATCCGCCACTCCGGTTACCGGAAGCTTATAGCGCTTTTGGAGCGCTTTAACCGCATTTTCCGTCAAGGGACCGAAATATCCCGTGATCAAGCCTTTTTGATATAAAGAAGATTCCGAAGCAAGCAAAACCTGCAAATGCTCCACTTTTTTATTTTCATCGCCGCGAGAAAGTGTCTCGGAAAATGCGTAGATCGGCGTTTTTTGCACTACCGGAGGCACTGCTTCAAGCGTTACTTCCTCGTCTTCTTCTTTGGGCACGATTTTGAAGCGCATGGGCTCTGAATAGCTTTTGAATTGGTTGACTTTAAAAACCGAATAGTAATATGTTTTGCCGTTCTCAAGACGCGTGTCGGTGAAGAGTCCGCTATTTCCCTTATAAACGGTTGTGCCAAACGAAGGACTTTCCGAGTAACGTTCGGGGTTTCTCACAATAATAACATTCGTTCGTATCTGTGTTGAGCCCGACGCTACTTTAGGCGGCTTTTGCGGATTCCACACGAACATCACTTGTCCATCAAGCGCCTCAACCTTGGCAATCGTCGGTTTTCTGTGCGTAGTGGTATAGGTGTACGAATAACGGCCACCGCCCCCTCCGCCGCTTTCTTCCGTTTCCGTTGTTAAATCAGTTACCGTTTCCTGTTCTGTTGCCGTTTCTTGCGCTACTGTCTGATCTCCAAGCGTCCGAAATGTCTTGTTTTGATAAATCGTTTCGTTTCCGTACCTATCGCGTACGATTGCGACGAAATTATAGCTCGTATTGGGTGCCAAGCCCGAGAGAGGGTGGCTGTGTTTCGTAAGAAGTGCCGCGTGCCTGGTGTCGGACTTTGCGTAGCCTGTCGTTGTGCCGTACTTAACTTGGCCGGTTGACGGAACATTCGTATCAAATAAAATTATTGCGCTTGAGGTCGCGATTGATTCAATCCTCATGGCGGAAATAGCTGGCGCGACCACCGCTATTTTTCTTTTCATTAGAGTATTGAACTCAAATCCGCTTTTTTCTATGGTCTTGCCGGAGGCATTTTTAGAGACCACTTTATAAAAATAATTAGTCCCAGGTTTGAGGCCGGTAAGCTTGATCTCGTGTGAGGCCGTGCGTACCGCTGATAGAACGGAAGAGGAGGCATATGTTTCTCCCACGCCATACAATACTTGCGATGTCGCCGGCTCGTTCGTTTCCCAAATAATCGTGGCGGTTGAAGTGCTTATGGTTGCTGTTTCAACATGGGAGATTGCAAGGGCCGTGGCGGGCGCGCCTGTTTCGGACCCGCCACCCGTTGCGGGAGTACTCGTAGAAGTTGCGGTCGTTGAAGTGACCGTGGTTTGTGGCGTTGTCATAGCGGTGGGTTCAGGTTCGGTAACAACCGGCTCTTCTGCCGGAGTCGTTGCTGGAACATGATCGGTGTTAAAAACCTCGTCGGGAGAAACTGCCTCGTTGCCGGATTCATCTTGTACGACTACGCGATAATGATACTCCGCATCCGTATCAAGGTTGGAAAGCGACGCGGAATGTTCGTCGGCATAGTCGGAAGCGAGTGGTGAAGACATTCCGTAGTCAGCGGTTTTGCCGTACTCTATTTTTCCTTGCGCCACTTCATCGGTTGTCCAGCTTATAGTCGCTCCGGATGTTGTTATATTCGCCACAGAAACATTGGTGATTTCCGGCGGCACATTATCTATGGCAACGGCCTCTAAGGCGGTTTCCAGCGTCCGGTCTTTTGAATAACTTATATTGCCGCTTTGATCTTCCGCCACAATGCGATAATGGTACTCGGTGCCCGGCGTCAGATTACTCACTGCCACGGTGTGATCCAATTCGGCCGAGAGGCTTTTGGGCGTAGAAAGGCCGTAACTTACCGTCTCTCCGTACTCTACATATCCGTAAGCCATTTCGTCAGTTGTCCAAACTACCGTTACTTCATTTTCTTGGGCCGAAGCTGTGGCGACAGAAATAAAAGCCGGCCCCGTGGTGTC
>CAZOIN010000042.1:0-7246 GCA_964579985.1 uncultured Candidatus Saccharibacteria bacterium | reverse complement strand
CCGTTTCTGTCATCCTCGTCCCCGATCGTGGCCGAGGACAGGCTACTGCGGGGATCCAGAGTGTGGCTTATTGTATAGGTCTGGATTCCCGCCTACGCGGGAATGACAGCTTAGAATGTTAGTTTCGTAATTCAAAGTTACTTAACGAATATAGTGGCGTAGTAGTTGTATGTAGTACTTACCGATGAAAGAAATCAATAGCATCAAAAAGGTGGTCGTCGTCGGTGGTGCCGGCTTTATCGGCTCGCATATCACCGACGCACTTGTGGAGTGCGGCTTTGATGTGCATGTAATTGATAATCTGTCGGACGGCAAAAAAGAGAATGTCAATCCCAAGGCGGTATTCTATAAAACAGATATTCGTGAGCCGAAAGCATTAACGCCGATCATGAAAGGAGCTACCTATGTGTTCCACCTGGCGGCACTTCCGCGCGTGCAATATTCTATCGAACATCCGGCGGAAACGCATGAGGTGAACGTTACCGGAACGATAAACGTGCTTATCGCCGCTGCGGAAGCTGGAGTAAAGCGAATGATCTATTCTGCCTCGAGCTCTGCATATGGGGATCAAACACGATTGCCGCTGGTTGAAACGATGATTCCGAATCCGAAAAGCCCCTATGGTCTCCAAAAAAACTTAGGTGAACAATACTGCAGAATGTGGAGCGAGATCTACGGTCTCGAAACTGTTTCTCTCCGTTATTTCAATGTCTACGGATCGCGTATGAATCCTGAAGGGGCCTATGCACTTGCAATCGGAAAATTCTTGAAGCAGAGAAAGGAAGGGAAACTGCTCACGATTTGGGGAGACGGAACACAAACACGCGACTTTACACATGTGAGCGATATCGTCCGAGCGAACCTGCTTGCGGCGGAAAGCAAAAAGGTAGGGAAGGGCGAGGTCATCAATATCGGCGCCGGTAGGAATTTTTCAGTGAATCAATTGGCAAAGTTTATCGGCGGCAGTGTCTTACATGAGCCGCCGCGCATCGAACCGCACGATACCCTCGCGGACAATTCCCTCGCAAAAAAACTTCTGGGGTGGAAGCCGAAGGTAACGCTCGAAGAGGGCATTGCAGAGCTCAAAAAAGAGTTTGGGATAGCATAAGCTATCCATACTTCCCGTAAAAGCACTGCAACTGTCGCTATTCACTTTTAACGCATGATATGTTATAATCCCGCAACGTCAGCAATACCACTAATCTCCTCGAAAGAGGAAACAGAAAGGACAGCAGCTTGAAATCGTTTTCATTGTCAGGCCTAATCGTGTGGCATAACGAGATATACAGTTCTAAGTCTTATCCGACCGTTGCCATTCACGGTGCATGTGCCACAGGGCGCATTTGGGAATCGATCGCATTGCGGTTTGCCGAAGTAAGCAAGCCCTTCTATGCCGTCACTCTCCCAGGTCATCAAGGACCAATAGACAGTCGGTTTGGGAAGTACACCCTGTCCGTGTATGCATCGGCCGTAAGTCGGTTCATCCGTGAGCAAATTGGGGGATGCCACATCCTCGGCCATTCCATGGGTGGACTCGTTGCCCAGTTAATCGATCCAAGCGTCGAGTCGAAAGTGGTACGTCGGGTACTCATTGGCGCGCCTCCGGCAGGCAAGCCGCTTATCAGCCCCGCACTTGGACTGCGAGCAGTAAAGTATCTTCCCGCCATCATCTTCGGATGGCCATGGAAGTACACGTACAAGGACTACCGTGAGTTGCTCTGCAACGAACTTAGCGATTCACTCGCTGGAACCCTCTACGTGGAAAGCGTCGAAGAGTCAGGAACGGTAGCACGGCAGATGCTCCTCGGAAGTACGCGGCCACAAGAGATTCCGGGTGAAATCCACGTTCTGTGTTCACGGTACGATCAGATCGTACCGATGCAACTGCAACGAAAGATGCTGCGCATGCAGCAATATCCAAAAGTACAGACACTTAGCTTTGCGGGCGGGCATATGTCACTCTTCGAACCAGGGAACACCATTGTGGATGAAATTCTCGTTCGGCTCTACCCGCCGCGAGGGTAATTAAGCCTTTTTCTTTGCGAGGGCGGAATCATCAGTTGATTCCGCCCTTTTTTGTTGCCTAAAATCAAAATATCCCTATAATAGGCTCCTATGTGGAAATATCGGTTTAGTGCCTTAATTCTCCTTGTGGTGGCCACACTTGTTGGCTATTTCGTATACAGCACCGAGTTGCCGCAGAAGGTTTCGAGTACCTCGACAACCACGCCGGCGGTTGCTTCGGAGTATGCCTTCAAACTCGGACTCGATCTTCGTAGCGGTTCGCACCTTGTCTACCGTGCCGATACGAGTTCTCTTGAAGCTGCCGATATCAAAGGTGCGATGGATAGTTTGCATGAGGTGATCGAGCGGCGCGTCAACCTGTTCGGCGTTTCGGAACCGATCGTACAGACCGAGGAAGGAGGCGTGCTTGGTGGCGGGGAACAGCGCCTTATCGTGGAACTTCCCGGAGTGACCGATCTTGAAGAAGCAAAAAATCTCATCGGCAAGACACCGCTTCTTGAATTCAAGCTCATGAAGCCCGAAATGGAGCAGTTGTCACAGGTAGAACTCAATAACAAAACAGTCGGTGAGGTATTTGTAGCGACACCGCTTACCGGACGTTTTTTGGAAAAGGCACAACTTGTTTTTGACCAAACAACCAGGGAGCCGAGAGTACTTTTGAATTTCAATACCGAGGGGGCGGAGCTTTTTGCAAAGCTCACAAAAGAAAATGTCGGTCGAGTCCTCGCCATCTTTCTCGACGGGGCTCCAATTTCTACTCCGGTGATCCGGGAAGAAATCGCCGGAGGCACAGCGACGATCTCCGGAGGATTTACCCCGACTGAAGCAAGAGACCTCGTGCGTAACCTGAACTAT
Source organism: uncultured Candidatus Saccharibacteria bacterium (assembly GCA_964579985.1). Lineage (GTDB taxonomy): Bacteria > Patescibacteriota > Minisyncoccia > Phycocordibacterales > UBA10002 > UBA10002. Next base: position 4,366 of record CAZOIN010000042.1, on the reverse strand, counting down.
GGCGCGCTTCCGGTCCCGATTGAGCTCGTCTCTACGCAAACCGTGGGTGCTTCGCTTGGTGATGAGGCGACTGCGGCAGGGGTGAAGGCGGGTCTCTGGTCATTTGGCATCATCGCGCTCTTTCTCGTTCTTTGGTATCGATTGCCAGGACTTCTCGCGACGATTGCGCTTGCTATTTATGTGGCACTGAACCTCGCACTCTTCAAGCTCATTCCGGTTACGCTCACTGCTGCCGGCATTGCCGCATTTATTCTCTCGCTTGGCATGGCGGTAGATGCGAACATTCTCATTTTTGAGCGCATGAAAGAAGAGCTTCGAAAGGGGCGTGTGCTGTCCGATGCGATCCAAGAAGGATTCCAGCGTGCATGGACCTCGATCCGCGACTCAAATACCTCAAGCATCATCACGGCCGTCATTCTCTACTACTTCGCTTCAACTCCGACAATTAGGGGTTTCGCGCTAGTATTCTTCATCGGTGTGGTGACCAGCATGTTTACCGCGATCACCGCGTCGAGAACGCTTCTCAAAGCGGTTGGAGCGAGTGGAGAAGGGAAGCTCGCGAGATTTCTTTTCAGTTCCGGCTTACTAAACGCTAAACGCTAAACGCTTTACGCTTCTTCACTATGTTCGTAGTCACCCACCGAAAATTTTTCTATACTCTCTCTGGCCTCATCATTGTGGCTTCTGTCGCCGCGCTCGTCCTATGGGGTCTTAAACCCGGCATTGATTTTAAGGGTGGGTCGCTCCTGGAAGTCACCTATCCTGACGGCCGGCCGGAAAAAGCAGAAGTAGAATCGGCACTCTTGCCGCTTGAGGTAAGCGCGTCGGTGCGCCCCACGCGTGATAGCGGCTACATTATTCGCATGAAGGATTTGACCGAAGCAGAGCAAGGATCGGTGCGCGATGCGATTTCATTTGGTGGAAAACAGAAAACGGTCGAAGAGCGTTTTGATTCAGTCGGGCCCCTCCTTGGCCGCGAAGCGGTAGGTAAATCGGTTGTCGCCATCGTTCTCGTCATTCTCTGTATCGTCATCTTTATCACCATTGCCTTTCGCAAAGTCTCGGAGCCGGTTGCCTCTTGGAAGTACGGCATTATTACGATCATAGCGCTTCTCCACGATGTGCTCGTACCCGCCGGTGCCTTCGCAATTCTTGGCCACTTTGCCGGATATGAAGTAGACACGCTCTTCGTGACCGCGCTTCTTGTGGTACTCGGTTTCTCGGTACATGACACGATCGTGGTATTCGACCGTGTGCGGGAGAATCTCCGCATCTCGCATGAAGTACGAGACCGAAAGGATTTCTCGACAATCGTCGGGGAAAGCATAAAGCAAACTTTCGTGCGCTCGATCAATACCTCGCTCACTACCGTTCTCGCCCTCGTCGTGCTCTATTTTATCGGTCCCGAAATCACCAAACATTTCTCCCTTGCGCTCCTCATTGGTATCATCGCCGGAACCTATTCCTCCATCTTTATCGGTTCTCCGCTCTTGGTGACTGTCGAACAGTGGCAGAAGAAGAAATCTTAATTCGTACTTTCTAGGTTGAGTACGCGAAGCGGGGGATCCCCCTTCTGTTTTTAGGAGGGGATTGAGGGGTGGTGCACGAAACAACCCATTGACAGATTTCTTAGAACCATTAGACTTATATATATTGTGAAAAATCCTTTTGAAAGTAAGTCAAATGAAAGTCAGTTGGAGCCACAAGTTATGAAGTATGCCCGTGAGGCAATAATTGCGGCGAGAAATTCAGGTAAACCTGGATTTGAAGGCATCATTCATCTCAGAAATGCACTTTTTGCACATCAAACCCAGAGTCAAGCTGATCGTGATCGAGTTGCAAGAGAAATCTTAAAGTATAGCTCTCCTGAAATACTAGCATTACATAAGGCAACGCCTGGTACGCCGGAGGCAGACAGGATTCTTGCAGAATATCGGAATACAAATAAACTCCTCGCGGTCTTCGAGGAGGTTGAAGAGAGTACTGGATGAGAGGTATAAATTGATATTTTTTCACTTGAGTTAACTATAATACCACTATGCAATCGAGCAAAATGCCTGTCCGCCGAATAGGCGGAAACCTTCTAGGTCTAGCGCTAACCAGCCAAAAGGGTGGAGCGTTTGCTCGTGTCTCTAATCTATCTACGAAGTACTAGATACTATCTACTGATTAAAGAAACAAGCCAGCTCTTCACCGACTGGCTTGTTTCTTTTTGGAAAAAGAAGCAGGACAATAGGGCTCATCTGCCTGTTGCGGATTGCCAAAGGACGGAAGACTGTTGATCTTTGACGTAAACCTATAACCCTTGGAAGCACTACATGAATGCTACATCACTGAATAAGTACGGTCCGTTTCCGCACATGGTCTCACTACCCGATCGAGAATGGCCCAACCGCGTTCTTATCCATGCTCCCATCTGGAGCAGTGTGGACCTTCGCGATGGCAATCAGGCGCTGCCGGTACCGATGAACATTTCGAAAAAATTGCAGCTTTTCCACGGAATCGTACAGTGCGGTTTCAAGGAAATCGAAGTGGGATTTCCGTCCGCTTCGAACACCGAGTTCGCGTTTAACCGTCGGCTGATTGAAGAGAAACATATCCCTGGAGACGTCACCATTCAATGCCTTGTGCAAGCGCGCGAGGACCTGATTGAAAAGACCATCCAGTCTCTCGTCGGCGCTAAGCGTGTCATCATCCACATGTACAACTCGACTTCGCCGGCACAACGACGCGTCGTGTTCGGGAAGTCGAAGGATGAAATCATAGCCATCGCCGTCAATGGCGCTAAGATGATTAAGGAATGCGTGTCTCGGCTCGAAGGAACCGAGGTAAGGCTCCAGTATTCTCCCGAGAGCTTCTCGGCGACAGAAGTGGAGTTTGCCAAAGAAATCTCCGAGGCCGTGATGGATGTCTGGCAACCGACACCCGAACACAAAATGATTCTTAATCTTCCCGATACGGTCGAGGTTGCGATGCCAAATGTCTATGCCGACCAAATCGAATGGATGTGCCGGAATATCAAGAACCGCGATTCGCTCATCATTAGCTTACACACTCACAATGATCGGGGTACGGGCGTTGCCGCGACTGAGCTCGGTCTCCTTGCCGGCGCAGACCGCGTCGAAGGAACGTTATTCGGTAATGGCGAGCGCACGGGCAATCTCGATCTCATCACCGTCGCGCTCAATCTGCACCAGCACGGCATTGATCCGCAGTTGGATTTCTCCAACCTCAACTCCCTCATCGAGGTCTATGAACGGTGCACTGGCATGACCGTGCCAGCACGCCATCCGTATTCCGGCGAATTGGTCTTTACTGCTTTCAGCGGCTCGCACCAGGACGCCATCAAGAAAGGATTGGCAGAGTGGGCAAAGGGAGGCAGGACGCAGTGGGACGTGCCGTATCTTACGATTGATCCCGCGGACATCGGGCGCGAGTATTGCGAAGTCATACGAGTGAACGGCCAATCCGGCAAAGGGGGTATCGCATACCTCCTTGAGAGTGAATTCGGCATCCAGTTGCCGAAGGACCTGCAACGCGAGTTCGGTACGATCGCAGGGGAGCAGATAGACAGTCTTGGCCGCGAAGTGACCGGTGCCGAACTCAAGGCGATGTTCTGGAAGGAATACATCGAGAGGGAATCACCTTGGCGGTTTGTCGGGTTTGAAACCGAGAACACAAACGGTGTGGTGAAATGCCACGCCAAGCTATCGCACGACGGCCAACCTCTCGAGTTCTCGGGCGAGGGCAATGGTCCTCTGGCCGCGCTCGTTCACGGGTTCACAACCTTGGGCATTTCTTGTCTTGAAATCACGAATTACAGCGAACACGCCTTAAGTTCGGGTGCGGAGGCGATAGCAATTTCTTATGTTCAGATTAAAACTGCTGACGGCACGACGTGCTGGGGCGCGGGAGTAGACACAAACGTTGAGATCGCTCCGATTCGAGCCATCCTGTCCGCACTTAACAGGTGTTAGCAGGTAAAAGGGAAGTAGGTTTATCACATATCGGTTCGGAAATATGTTTCCGATTCGACTTTTCACAGCCGCTGGGTCATTCCGGCGGCCTTTTTTTGCTTGACTTTAAATTTTGGTTGGGATAATCTATTCGTATGAATTCAAGCGCACGAACTATTTCCATTATCAAGATTATCATTACTCGCCTCAACGGTGGAGGTCTTACTTTTGCTTTCGTTAAAGATTAAGGATTAAGGATTAACGATTACGTCAGCAGAAGCCAGCTCTTCACCCAAGTGAAGGGCGGTTTTGTTTTCCTCGAGTGAGGAAGGGATAAAATCGTTCTTACGAAGGAGGGAAGGCTGTTTGGTCCTTAAAAATATGAAATCAAGAGAACCCACGGTTGCATT
>CAZOIN010000041.1:0-1948 GCA_964579985.1 uncultured Candidatus Saccharibacteria bacterium | reverse complement strand
CCGGAAACTCAGGCCGTCTCTGTATTTAATCTCGATTCGTATTCGGTCATCGAGAGTCAATTGAGTATATGCCCGCCTTTTGTTTTTTTGCATAGCGCTTGTATCTTAATACAAGTGTTGCAATTGATTGTTGAACTCGCTATCTTTTCTTTTTTCGTTCGACCTTTTTCGTGGTAACGGAAACGATTCAATACTTCACTAACCCACGCATAGGCTTTTTCGTGCGACTCGAATGAAAATGCAGGAACGACTGACGATGCTAAAACCTCCTCGACTTGTCCCAAACTCACTATGTGTGAATCGTTCATGATGATGTTCATAACCATCAATCATGCACATATCCACACCCCCCAGCGCATTACCCGATTTCGGGCTCATACCCCTGGGAGACTGGAACCATTTGAGGCTCATTATGAATGGGAGGAGACTGTATGTTGCAGATACTCCAGCCTTGTGCTAACGTGTAGCTAATGCAGACTCTTCTCTCGGTGTTACCCTATATCCAAATCGGGCTGTCCATCTTGCTTGTAGCCACTATTTTGCTGCAACAGTCTGCGGCGGGTCTTGGAGGCGCTTTCGGCGATAATTTCAGTAGCGGCTTCCACACCAAGCGGGGGTTTGAAAAGACCCTCTTTACGTCAAGCATTGTTATTGCCGTTTTGTTCGTTATCTTTGCGCTCGTCGCATTTCTCATTAGATAGCTTGCTAGCTTTTTAGCTAATTAGCTTCTTAGTAAAACTTCTCTCTTTCTGCTTGCTGTCTAGAAAGCTAGCAAGCTAATAAGCTAGAAAGCTGTTTACGCTGTGAAATTGAATCATCACTTCAAAAAAGAGTACCGCCTTCCCAAGACAGAACTTCTGGAACGTGCTCTTAAAAACTTCTCACCTGTGGAAAAACTCTTTTTCGCGATGTTCATCGTGCTGTTTATCCTCGGCACGGCTCACTTGCTTTATAAAGTGAATGTGTTGTTCCTTATGGAGATTCCCGCTTCGGGAGGCGAACTAAAGGAGGGCATCATCGGCTCGCCCAGATTCATCAATCCCCTCCTCTCGCTCTCTGATGCGGACCGCGATCTTGCCACCCTTATATATTCCGGACTCCTCAAATCAACTCCCCAAGGGAATCTCATTCCCGACCTTGCAGACCGATATGAAATCTCAAAAGACGGCCTTTCATATACCTTCCATCTCCGCGAAGGCGTGAAATTCCATGACGGCACACCGGTGACTCCAGATGACGTGCTGTTCACTATTCAAAAGGCCCAAGATTCGGCCTTGAAGAGCCCGAAACGAGCCAACTGGGAAGGCGTGACCGTAGAAAAAACAGGAGAACGCGACATACAGATCACGCTCCGGCAGCCATACGCACCGTTTCTCGAAAACGCGACGCTTGGCATTTTGCCGAAAGCTCTCTGGAAAGATGTTGACGCGGAACAGTTCCCGTTCTCGCCCTTTAATCTCGAAGCTATAGGGAGCGGCCCCTACCTTGTGGGAAAGATCAGGCAGAGCGACTCGGGCATTCCGTCCTCTATCGAGCTCTTATCATTCAAGAATTATGCGTTGGGGAGACCATACATCGAACGCATTGTTGTGCGTTTTTATCAAAATGAAAAAGAGCTTCTCGACGGATTTTCACGCAAAGAAATCGAGAGCGTGAACACGATCACCCCTAAAGCTGCAAAGAATCTTGAAGCGAAAGGATATCGAATCGAACGCACTCCGCTTCCCCGCGTTTTCGCCGTATTTTTCAATCAGAATCAGGCGGCGTTACTCACAGAAAAAACAGTGCGACAGGCGCTCAATCTCTCGACGGACAAGGAGGCGATCGTGGACAGCGTGCTCTATGGCTATGGAGTACCTATACAAGGTCCGATCCCTCCGCTTCTCCTTCCGGGAGGAGAAGCGGATGCGGCGACCTCAACCGGGGCACGGCTTGCCGAAGCGAACGC
>CAZOIN010000040.1:0-7126 GCA_964579985.1 uncultured Candidatus Saccharibacteria bacterium | reverse complement strand
ACTCCGCGCTCGGAAAAACGGAGGTCCTCTCCCCGTACCACCGGCGACGAGAGCAGATAATACCGCAAGCTGTCAGCGCCATATTTCCCCACGATCTCGAGCGGGTCGGGATAATTTTTGAGCCGCTTCGACATCTTGGCGCCATTCTCCGTTAAGATGAGGCCGTTCACCACCACGTTCGTGTAGGGTGATTGCTCGAATAGACCGGTACCCAAAACGAGCATTGAATAGAACCAACCGCGTGTCTGATCGAGTCCTTCAGCAATGAAGTGCGCCGGAAAACCTTGTGGCTTTTTCCAGAATCCACCCAAAGGATCAAACGTTTCTCCCGCCGGCCCCACCGACCCTTTTTCGAATGGATAGTGCACCCCTGCGTACGGCATCGAGCCTGACTCGAACCAGCAATCGAAGACTTCGGACACACGGCGCATGAGTCCCCGCCCGGAACCGGTGGACTTGGCGCACGTGTCACAGGTGAGTGCGATATCATCTATATACGGCCGGTGCATATCGAATTCCTTGCCGGTCTTCGCATCCACATAGACCATGATCGGACGCGCAAACTCAGCAAATCGCGCTTTGCGAAAATATGAATCGCCTTCAAGAAGTGTAAGATTGTCGATAGCCTTGAGGAAATAGACGATCGGCCCTTCATGAGAAACGATGACCACCGTTTCGCCGGAGTGCTTCTGCAGAATAGTTTGGAGCCCTTCAGCCATGCGTTTCTCCACGTCTTCCCAGCTCTCGCCGGTGCCGCCGCGTTTGGCTTGATAATACGTTTCTGGGGAAAGTTCTCGATATGCCCCGCGCTCCTGTTCAAGCTCTTTTTCGCCTTCTTTTCTGCCGTCCCAGCTCCCGCTATCTACCTCACGAAATCGTTCTTCTACTTTAACCTCCTTCCCTACTGCCTCGGCAATGATCTTTGCCGTCTCCTTGGCGCGACGGACCGGAGAAGTGTAGACAACATCCACCTCGCCCTGCGATTTGATGAACGCGGCTGCTTCCTTCGCTTTCCTTTTTCCTTGGTGAGTGAGTGGAAACGCGTCGGGCGTATCATCGAGAATATGCTTCACATTTTTCTCGCTCTCACCATGACGAAGCAGGATGATCTTGGTGACCTGCTCGGCTCCTTTCTTCCGGAGTTCGTCGACAGAGCCGACCACGCTGTATGTTTTGCACCGCTCGCAGCCCCAGACAGGGATCGGTGCGCCCCAAAAACGCGAGCGCGAGATGGCCCAGTCTTTGGCATCCGCGAGCCAGTTGCCGAATCGGTATTCCCCAACTTCTTTCGGCACCCATGTGATTTTCTTATTCTCCTCCACCAGCTTATCACGCATCTTTGTCACGCTCACAAACCATGATGGCGCGGCGTAGTTAAGGAGCGGTGTATCGCATCGCCAGCAGTGCGGATACTGGTGCGTATAGGGTTCACGCTTTAACAATTTCTTTGCTGTTTCAAGATAATCCGCTATTTTTTCATCGGTTTCCTTTGGGTTTCCTTTCGGCTTTGCCTGTAGCCCCGCAAAGCCAGTCACTTCGGGTCTAAATGTGCCGTCCGTCGAGACGTGTTGAATGAAGGGCAAATTTTCTTTGACCGCGAGGGTGTAGTCGTCCTCGCCGAATGCGGGCGCGATATGCACGATACCAGTGCCGTCTCCTTCGGTGACGAATCCCCCGCCATACACGCGGAATCCCCTATCCCGATTCGGAAGATTCGGATTCTTGGCGTAATAGTCAAACAGCGGCTCGTAAGATTGTCCAATAAGCTCCTTGCCTTTGATGCCGCGTTTGACAGAAAAAGCAACCTCCTCTCCTTTCCACATAAAAGTGCCCACCCGAGAAGCGGCATCGAATTCGAAAGAGTCGCTTCCGTCCGGGTCGGCAAATACCCGCCGTAGGATATCTTCTTTCGCGCCGAGAATAAAAGTATCGCCTACGAGGATTTCTTTGGAATTCGAGGCGGTGATCTCGACAAACGCGTACTCCCGCTCCGGATGCACCGCGAGAGCGCTGTTCCCAGGAAGCGTCCACGGCGTGGTTGTCCAGGCGACGAAAAAGGTGTTTGCTTCCGAGATGAGCTTGAAGGTCACAAAAAGAGAGATGTCCGTAAGTTCTTTATACCCTTGCGTCACTTCGAAGTTCGAGAGCGTCGTTTCGCACCGCGGACAAAGATGCATTGACTTGAATCCTTGTGAAATCAGTCCTTTTTCATACAGTGTCTTAAAAATCCACCAGACACTCTCGGTGTAGAACGGGTCCATGGTGCGGTAGTCATTATCCATATCTACCCATCTGCCCATTCGGGGTATGATGCGGTGCCAGTCACCTTGGTGGCGCATGACAATCTCTTTTGCCCGTGCGTTGAATTTTTCGATACCGAAATTCTCGATATCTTTTTTTGACTTGAAACCGAGTTCCTTCTCCACTTCGTTTTCAACCGGAAGGCCGTGGCAATCCCAGCCCCAACGGCGCGGCACGTGATACCCCTGCATGGTCTTGAAACGCGGGATCACATCCTTGATGGTGCCTGCGAGAATATGGCCGTAGTGCGGAACACCTGTCGCGAATGGCGGCCCATCGTAAAATACGAATTCACCTTTGGGCGATTTCTTTTTCAATGTCTTTTTGAAGGTATGATCCTTCTGCCAGAATGCGAGGATCTGCTCCTCCCTTTCTGCACTCTTTGATTTTTGCGGTTGTGTTTCTTCGGACATAAAAAGGTCTAGAATGTTGCCATTCTAGCACCTCTGCACGCTCTGTTCAAAAATCAGCCGAAAAGTTGAGTGGACTGCCACTCGACTGGAAAGAACCAGCTCTGCTCAGCTCCGAAATCAAGGAGCCAGAGATCTTCACCAAACACAATTCCGTTAAACCATTTGACATAGACTCGCTGCGCTGGTCGATTGCCATAGAGTTCTACACGGCTAATCTCCTGCTGAGAAAGTCGGGCTTGAAGGGCGCGTGCGACAAAGGATATGTCGTTTCCCTTGCTCGCTTCCGCGATCCATGTATGAAGTGGGGCATCGGAGAAAATAGGAAACGATCCCGCATTCGGAAGTTCAATTAATGCATGCATAAAAAGAAAGGTCAGACTATAGCGTAGTCCTCTCCAGAGCGAATAGCAATGACCTTTATGCACGTTTTAGAAGCGCGTCACATTCTGTCCGGAACCGCAATACCGAGGATCCATAGGCCGTTTTTCATCACCGTGGCAAAGCTCTTTGTCAGAGCGATTTTGTAGGGCGAAGCAGGATCCTCTGCGTCAACGATCTTGCCACTTGCATACCAACCATTAAAGACACCTGCAAGCTCGGTAAGGTAGGTGGTGATGTAGTGAGGCTGATACTCATTCCCCGCCCGCTCCACCACTTCCGGAAATCGATAGAGCAATTTTTCGAGCACCGTTGTTTCCCAGCCTTCGGGAAGCTTGGCATTCGCTTTTACTTGTTCAGCTGAGGCTTTTACGAGCACGGATTGCGCACGGACATACGAGTATTGTAGATACGGGCCCGAATCTCCCTCAAACGAGATGGACTTTTCAAAATCGAAGATGATATCGCCACCGATCGCCTGCCGCAAAATCGAATACTTGATAGCGCCGATCGCCACAACCTCGGCGACTTTTTCTTTTTCTGTTTCCGACACATCTCGATCTTTGATTTTCTCTCGAACCAATTCTTCCACCTGCTGAATGAGCCCTTCGCCGGTGATGACATTCCCTTTTCGGGATGACATTTTCCCCGACGACAACCGAAGCATGCCATGTGCGATATGTTTGGTGCGCTTCGCAATTTCGGGAAAGATTTCAGACATTGCGGCAAGCACAACTTTAAAATAGTCGCTTTGCTCGTTCGCCGTTACGATAATCGAAGTGTCTAGATCGGGTTCGCGTTCGAATTTGGCCTTGTTTAAGCCCAGTTCTTTTGCCTCGTAGGTCGGCAATCCTTGAGAATTTATGAAGACGCGGGTGTGCAATCCATGCTGTTCACCCCTAAATATGATGGCGCCTTCGCTTTTTTCAAAAACGTTCCCGATGTGTCCTTCAACGATCTTCTGACCCTCTCGTCCCTCTTTGCTTTCAAAAAAATAGTAGTTAAATTTCGTATCGAGAATTCTGTAAAGCGCTTCGAAATGTTCGAGACTAAGCTTTCGCCCCGCTTCATAGAGCTTATTCACTGCTGGCTGAGATCGGTCAAAGATAACTTTATTCAGTGCATTTATCTCTTTTTTTGCAGACTCGTCGGTCTCGTACGCTTCGGAGCCAAGAGCGTACGCTTTTCCCCATGCGGCGATACCCTCGCCGCCAGATTTCTTATACCCCCAAATCGCTTTTGCCACATGAAGCCCAACATCTCCCTGCCAACAGGCGCGCAAAACCTGAGCACCGTGAAATTCAAAAATGCGCGCGACCGATTCGCCAACCGCGTTACTCATCAAATGCCCTATATGAAATTCCTTGAATGGATTCGGATCGGTGTACTCCACCATCACTTTTCTCCCTGCCAAATTTTTGTTCTTGCCGAAATCACCATTGATACCTTTTACGGTTTTCGCAAAAAACTCCGTTGAAAGATGAAAATTGATAAACCCCGGGCCCGCGATTTCGACTCGTTCCACCCCCTTTGGCAGATCTTTTTGAAGCTCGATAACGATTTTCTCCGCTACCTCGCGGGGCTTTTGCTTGGCGAGTTTCGCTGATGCCAAAGCGACATTGGTAGAGTAATCCCCGTGCGCAAGCTCTGCCGGATGTTCGAGGTGCACTTCTGGTGCCTCTCTACCGATATTCTTCAGCGCGGTTTGTAACGCTCTCTGTATATCTTCAACGATCATGCGGTTATTCTAGCATCAAACAACCAATAAAAAAGGCACCCATTGACTTTGCGGTGCCTTGTCCAGGAGTTGTTGGGAGGGAAAACTGTGCGCGATGGCACTGTCTTTATTCTCTCCGAAAGAGCAAGAGCCCTTTCAATTTAGGTCCAACGGGATCTAAGGCGCTGTTCAGCTTTTAGCGTCTTGAACGCTAAGCTGACGTTAGTGAATTCTGCCTTCAATTTACCGATGTCCCTGCGTTTACTGCGAGGACAAAAGTAGCCTATCATACTTCAAAGATTTCACAACCTTTTCTTGGGCGAGTTCAACAATCAATTGCAACACTTGTATTAAGATACAAGCGCTATGCAAAAAAACAAGAAACGCTCGTTTAGCCAGTTAACTCTCGATGAGAGAATACGAATCGAGATTAAATACAGAGACGGCTTGAGTTTCCGAAGCATTGCCTTGCATCTCGGCAACAGACGGACGGCCAGCTCGGTTCTCCGGGAGGTCGGCGGAAGACCGAGAAAAGGTGTAGGCAAATATCAAGCATACGGAAGTCATGTTCGAGCGTTAGAGAGACGATTCGGAAAAAAGCCTGACCGACTGAAAAACGATTTCATTCGTTTGTATGTCAAACAAAAGATGAAACTCGGATGGTCTCCGGAACAGATTTCGATCCGGTTGCCCATCGATCACCGAGGGAATGAAATCTCTTACGAAGCCATATATCAATTCGTCTACGCTCACGTGAGACGCGGAGGCAACGGAAAAGTGAAGGACGGATGCGAAGACCTGCGTCCGTATCTGCCTCGCAGAAATACCAGACGACAGACAAAGGGATTTAGGCAGGCCCAGAGGGCGGAAAGACCGATTTTGCCTTCAATTGAGAACAGGCCGGCAGTCGTGGGAAAACGAAAACGCATTGGAGACTGGGAGGATGACACGGTAGTATCACGGCAAAGCGTCGAACGTTTGAAAACAATCAATGAGCGGGTATCCGGTATTGTGCTGATTGGAAAGATGAAAATGGGAACAATATCCGAATCCAACAGAGTGGTAGTTGAGCGGCTTGGAAACATACCGGAGCATGTTCGAAAAACGCTCACTCGAGATCGTGGCACTGAGAACTTTGGATATCAAGAATTGGAAAAAGATTTGAATATTTCTTGCTACTTCGCCCGAGCGTATTGTTCTCAAGATCGCGGATCGAATGAAAACCTCAACGGGCTCATACGGCGATTCTTTCCGAAGAAAACGGACTTTGCAAAAGTGTCGGACGAAGAAATCAACACGGTCGAATACCTGCTGAATACAAGGCCGAGGAAAAGACATGGCGGGAAAACACCGCTTGAAGTATTATGGGAGAAAACAGGTGTTGCAATTACTTATTGAATTCAGCTTGACCTACTTATTACTTTCTACTAGCTACTTACTATTTCTTATCTCCCCGCATTTTTCATCTTCACCCACTTGTTCGCCTTGAGATGCCACGCCATCGGGTCGGCCTTTTGCAGTTCGTCCCAAATCTTTTTCGCGGTTTTGGTGTAGAGTTTTCCCCGAACGATTCGACGGAGCTTCTGCCCTTTGCGAGGAAACGCGGAACCGCGGTCCGCCAATTCCTTCAGCTCAACATCAACATCGAGATTATCGACATCTTTCACTATCTTTGCCGCCAGCGTTTTTCGTGCGTCATATTCCCGAAGAATGGTTTTGTCAAAATCAGGGAGCGAGGTGCCTGAAAATAAATCGTTTACCGCTCGCGTCTCATCTTTCGTCGTGTAGACCGCCTGCACATAGTTGGTGTCATTAGTCCGCGCTTCTGAGAGGTCATGCGCAAGAGCCATTTTGATTATCTTCTCCTCCTCATCGCATTTTTCCGCCCGAGCAATAATGAGCGCGAGAAATACCACGCGCATCGTGTGTTCCAAAACCGAAGCGCTGCTCATACCTAAAAACTGCTGCCAATTCCTTTTTAAATTCCCCAGCGTTCCGACTTCAAAAAGAAATTCAATATCGCGTTTTAACATGACCGTATCCTATCATTCTCCCCTCTCTGTCCATTTAGCAATAGTGTGCTATAGCATACTATTGCTAAATGGGGTACAGAAAATACCTACGATCGTAGGTATTTTCTGATTGTCGTGAGAACTGCTTCTTGTACTTCTTCGAGCGGACGGTTCGCATCGACGATAACATGAGGGACTGTCTTGAAGAATTCTTGGTAGCCCTCGCGGACTCGCCTGTGAAAATCGAGGGAGCGTTTTTCGAAGTGGTCGAGTGGTTCTTCTTTTTTCTTATTTCCCGAAACACG
>CAZOIN010000039.1:0-14127 GCA_964579985.1 uncultured Candidatus Saccharibacteria bacterium | reverse complement strand
AGCGCGATCTGAATCTGCTTTAGATCCGCTACGCGGCGAACGTCACGAGCCTTAGTTCTTGCGCTGTTAAGGGAGGCGAGCACTACCGAAGAAAGGATACCGATGATCGCGATGACCACCAGAAGCTCGATGAGCGTGAATCCTTTGTGATTCTTGTGATTCACCCTTGAGAAGAATTTTGACATAACATTGTAACAAGACTACTTAATAAAATCTACTTAACAAGTGGACAACCTCTTTCGACAAGAGGACGTCTTTATGTGTTTGACATCACTAATAGTATACTCCTCTATGAGAAAGAGACAAACCAAGCGGCTGTGGATAGCCAGACAGAAGCTTTCAGCTTCAAGGTTCTAGCTTCTAGGCAAGATGCGTGATCCTTCCCCATATCCTGAAAGCTAGAAGCTGATAGCTTCGCTATACCGCTCCCACAATGCTATAGATCGGTATAAGCACGGAAGCGAGCAAAAATCCGACTCCGAGGCCGAGCATGACGATTAGCGCTGGTTCGATGAGAGAAACGAGGGTGTCAACGGCATTCGATACCTCGCGCCGATAGAACCGCGCCATTGTCTCAAGGATATTCCCAAGCTCCCCGCTCTCTTCTCCCACTTTGATCATTTGGATCATAAGGCCCGGAATGACGCGGCTTTTGGAAAACGCATCGGCGATCGATGAGCCTCCTTTCACTTCCTCGGCCGCCGTGGCAAGGGCGTTTTCGAATACGGCGTTGTCCACCACTTCAGCCGTGATATCGAGCGCCTTGATGATGGGAATGGCCGCGGAAAGCTGCGTATGCATAGTGTCGGAGATGCGCGATAGATACAGTTTTCGATAGAGATTACCTAGATAAGGGAGCCGAATCTTCAGATCGCTCAGCGTATAGCGGCCGCTGGGAGTCTTCGAGAACCGCCATAGGAACAACCCGGCCGCGATTACTAAGATAAGCACGAACCAGCCATAGTGCACAAAAAAGAAGCTGAGGCCGAGTACGATCCTGGTATAGATCGGTATGGGCTGTCCGGATTCGGTAAGGATTGCACTTATGCTCGGTATCACGGTGGTGAACATAAGCACCATCACGCCGATAAAGGTGATGATCACAAAAATAGGATAGACGAGCGCACTTTTCGCTTTGGAGGTAACTTCATAGGTCCGCTCGAGATAATCCGCCAAAAATCCGAATATCTGATCGAGCTTCCCCGCCTCCTCGCCGGAACGCACCATGCTCACATAAAAACTGGAAAACGCTTCGGGGTGCTTCCCTATAGCTTGAGAGATCGAACTTCCTCCCTGAAGATCATCGGACACGGAGATGAGCACTTGCCGGAGGAGAGGATGGTCAAGTTCGCTCGCCAGGAGCCGGAATATCCTGATGACCGAGACCTGTGCTTCGAACAGCGTAGAAACCTGACGGGAGAGAATGACGATATCTTTGCTGCTGATCCGTTTCCAAAAGGCGAGATCACGCCTGAAAAGTGAGGTATTCTCGACCGGGACGATGGTGGAAATCATAAAACCGCGCCTTTGGAGCGCAGTGATGGCAACCTCAATGTTCAGCGCGTCAATGCTTCCGCTCATGGGCCGGCCTGCAGTATCGAGAGCTTTGTACGAAAATAACATATAACTGAATAACCTATAACTGAATAACCCGCTTCGCCATTCTCTTTCTTTCGTTATTCAGTCATTCAGTCATGCGTCATGAGTTATTCAGTCGGCTGCTACAGCAGCCTATCCATTATTTGCGGATTCGGCGAGTACGCAAGAGCATTTTCAGCCGTGATCTCTCCTTTTCGTACCAGATCCGCAAGGCTTCGGTTCATATCGATCATGCCCTGATCAAGTCCCGTTTCAATGACGGTATTGATCTCATGTGTTCGCTTCTCCCGGATAAGGTTCGCTACGGCATTGTTCGCAATGAGAAGTTCAAAGGCCGGCACGAGCCCTCCTGAAATTCTCGGCACCAAGCGCTGCGAGAACACCCCCGTAAGCGAGAAGGCGAGCTGGAGCCGTATCTGGTCCTGCTGTCCTGGAGGAAAAATGTCGATGATGCGATCGATCGATTGGGCGGCATTGTTGGTATGGAGGGTTGAAAAGATGAGGTGTCCTGTTTCAGCGGCGGTAACCGCCGACGAAATTGTTTCCTGATCGCGCATCTCACCGATGAGCGCGACATTGACGTCTTCACGGAACATGGATACAAGTGCGCTGTGAAAATCTTTCGTGTCAACACGGACCTCGCGCTGATCAATGATCGAGAGCTTCTCCTCATACACATACTCGATCGGATCTTCGATAGTCATGATGTGCTCGGGGCGGCTGGAATTGATGAGCTCAATCAGAGATGCAAGTGTGGTCGATTTGCCGTGCCCCATCGGCCCCACCACTAGGAAAAACCCCTGCTGCCGTTTGGTGAACTGCTCCAGTGTCTGGGGCAGATGGAGCTCTTCTAAGGTCGGAATCTTTCGGGGGATAAGCCGAAGCGCGATGCCGACGTTCCCTTTCGCGAAGTAGGCATTGCCTCTAAACCGGACCTTATCTTTGAAACTGTATGAAAAGTCGATCTCCTTATTCTGTAAGAAGAGTTTTTGGTCATCAGTAGAAATGAGTTCTTCAAGGAACGTGACGGAATTATCTTTCGTAAGGAGCGACTGCTTGACCAGAGGGATGAGCTCCCCGGACACTCGAATCATCGGATGGCGATTGACGAGGAGGTGAAGGTCAGACGCACCCTCGTGTATGGTTTCTTCGATAAGATTGTTTAAAAGTTCTTTGGACATAATTTCTTAACATCGAATCTCGAATACCTAACATCAAAAAATATCGAATACAAAATAAGAAAATATCAAAATTTGTTTTGCTTTTTCTAGCTGCTTCTTTGAGCTTTTTCGAGATTCGAAATTAGATATGCGATATTTCATTTTGTCCTCTTGGACAAAATGGCTTTTACTTCTTCAACCACCTCCGAGGGAATAGCCGATGCTTTGACGATGTAGCCGTCGACTCCGAATTTTTTGGCCTGTTCAATATCGGCAGACTGGTTTGTGTTGGTAAGCACGATTACCGCGGATGTTGGGGAAAGATGGGCTTCCTTGACCAGCTTGAGGAATTCAAGCCCCCCCATCGTCGGCATGATGAGATCGCAGAGTATCATATCTGGTGAAAAACCGTCCCGAAGTTTCTGCAATGCCGCACTTGCGTTATTCATCGCTGTTATCTCAAATCCTGAATTTTTGAATTTGAGCGTATACATATTCAAAAGGAACTGGTCATCATCAATCAGAAGCAGCGAGTATTTTGTCGACAGTGTATCAGTCATAGCGATAGTATATCAGCGTTTAGCGATTAGCGTATAGCGGTTAGTTTAGTAAGGAAGAACTAAACGCTAACCGCTGTACGCTTCTTATAACTTATTCACCTCCTCCCACGGAATTTCATGCCTGAAAGCCTTTATCATGGCGTCTTCCTTCAAGGTGAGCATGCCTTGTTTCCTTGCGACGCGCATAATCTCTCCTTCCGCCGGATTCTTTAAGATGATCTGTTCAAGCTCGCGATTCATCTGCATGATCTCGAACACCGCCGCGCGCCCGCGCGTGCCCTTTGGGCAATCAGACGTGCTTTCGATCTCGAGCACATCCTTTGAGAATGGAATGTCTTTCTTAAAGTCTTCAGACAGGTCGCTGAATCCCTTGTCGATCTGTGCCTGTATACTGCCTTCGACCAGCATGGGTTTTCCGGTGCCCGGACAAATGAGCTGGACGAGACGTTGAGCGATGGCAAGAATGAGCGTCGGCGCGATAAGGAACGGGTCAACGCCCATGTCGATGAGGCGCGGGATCACTCCGACGGCATTATTGGTGTGGATCGTGGAGAAGACCAGATGTCCCGTGAGTGCTGCCTGTACGGCAAGCTGGGCGGTCTCTTTATCTCGAATCTCCCCCACCATGATAACGTCCGGGTCCTGCCGGAGCGTATGCCGCAGTCCTGCCGCAAACGTATATCCGATTTCCGGACGAATCTGCGACTGACTCACGCCGGGAATGTTGTACTCGACCGGATCCTCAAGGGAGAGCACATTGTTTTTCTCACGGTCAATTTCGTTGAGCATCGTGTAGAGCGTCGTTGATTTCCCCGAACCGGTAGGCCCCGAGATGAGCACCATACCGTAGGGCCTTTGGAGCGCCGCATGAATGAGAGCAAGGTTCCTCTCGGAAAGTCCCATCTCCGAGAGAGGCTTCACTCCCTTCTCGGTGTCCAAAATACGCATCTCAACCTTTTCGCCATAATACGACGGGAAGGTGGACACGCGGAAGTCAATGCGGTGCCCTTCGATGCTCGCACTAAAGCGACCGTCCTGGGGTTTCCTTTTTTCATCAAGCCGCATATTTGAGAGTATCTTGATGCGGGCGAGGAGCGCGGCATGCACTTTGGTGGGAAGTACCAGTGATGTATTCAGCACTCCGTCTACTCGAAAACGGACACGTATCTCCCCTCCCATATGCTCGATGTGAATATCCGACGCGTTCCCCTCGGCGGCATAGTGGAGGATCGTGGCCACGATCTTGGTGACCGGCGCGTCTTCGATAATGCGAATGTTAGCACCCTCCGCTTCTCCCCTTCGGGCGGGTGTCTCTTCGGGACGAAGCTCGGTCTCGAGCTCGGACAGCGCCCTCGTTACCTCGCCCGAGAGCCCTTTGTACGACTGGAGTACTTTTTCAAAGTCCGGCTCGGATATGAGATACAGCTTGTACGGCATGCCAAGCTTTGAAGAGATGAAGTTGATGGCGTCCATCGCCTCGGTGTTATCAGGGTCGACGACACCTATCATAAGCGCGCCGTCCAGAAGGCCTATCGGCACGAAGCGGTAAAAAGTAGCCGATTCTTCGGATACATATTTCAATACTTCAAACGGGATATCCTTGCCATCAAGACTCTGAAAAGGAATCCCATAAAGCTCAGCTTTGCTGGAAATAATGTCTTCACGCGTTATGCCGTAATTCATAAGCGCGGTTTCCATATCGCCACTAAGTGAGTTCACACGCTCTCTAAGTGCCGGAATATCTTCCTGTGTTATTACTCCATTTTTAGCTAAGATTTCAAATAAGGTCATAATGTCTAGGTTCTAGGTTCTAGGTTCAGATCTTCCTGAAAGCTAAAAGCTTTTTTATTGAATATCAAACCCGTCCGATGTTGGAGTTTTTGGCGCGGGGCTAGGTTTAGGGGTTGAACCGGCAGAGGCCTTTGGCTTAGCCGAGCTTCCTGTCACAGCCTTCGCCTCTTCCTCGAATAGCGCGAAGGGATTGCGGCGACCTACGGGCTCTGAGGCGATCTCGACGCCGAAATCCCTCAAACTGTCGAATACTGGATCATCAAAAATAGTCCTATCAAGCTTGGTTGATTTGAGTTCGGCGAGCGCGGACAAAAGCTCGCGTCCGAGTTTTGCGTCAAGCGGGGAAACCGGAAGCACCGTTATCGCTGCGGTCCCTTCCTGCTTGCCGGATAGTGAGTAGAAGAAAAATCCGAGCAGTAAAACAGCTAAGGATCCGAATATCACGACTGATTTTTTATTGATGTGTGCAAACATGATGCAAGCTGATCTTTATTTTGGTATTTGATTAGAACGTATGGATGGAATCAGTATTAAGCCGATAGGTCGAGACGGTGATGGCATATTCATATACATCGTCCGGAGCGCTGAAGACAACGGTCTCGATATCGACGATCCGCAAGCTTTGTTCGAGGTCGTGTATGAACGATCGAAAATCTTCATAGGAGCCCGTAACGCTAAACTTCAGTCCAACTGCTTTGAAACGCTCCCCCCCAGGACCGATAGCAAGGGAACGTGCGTCTGCTGTACCAGAGTCTAACCCAGTCAAACTGATATTCTTCAGGGTCATCTCGTACTGCGACGCGATATTATTGACATCGATGATAAGCCTGACCGAGTCAATATGATCAGGGAGCAATTTCTCCAGCCGATCCCGACTTTCAATCGGAATGCGGGTGTATTCTTCGAGGAGTCCCGTGCGCACTTGTTCTATTTCCTTCGTCTTATTCAAGGCATCGACGTACTGAGCCTTCTCCTCTTTGAGCTCGTATATACTTCGGTCTTTGAGTTCTGGATTTCCCGTGAGGGCTCCGTAAGTGGGGTTCACATAGCCGAAAAAGAGCCCCACTGAGGCAATGATGAGAACGATTGAAATAAAATTGCTCATCCCGTAGTGAAATTGTGAGTGGTCTTCTGGCGAAGACGTATATCGCAATTTGTAAAAAACCGGCTAGTAAATCGTGGTGCAGTCATACTTTTTATATTTTACCCTATTTCGCAACTCGCAATGCTACTCCGGGACTCATTTTTTGGGCTCTAGGACTAAAAAGTTTCGTATCTTCCCTAGGCCTGGTGCCTAAAACCTAGTGCCTATATGGTATCACCATCGACCCTCAGTTCACATCAAATGACGCCTTATCCGACGACGCTTCCGCATCCGGTACGCCGAGCAGAGTCTCGCGATACAAAAGAAGTTTGGAATCGATAACGGTCTTGAAATTAAAAATGACATCCCCCTGTTCATTCAGAGCGAAATTGGAGAATACCGGATCCTTGAATGAGGGCTCCGTGCCGAAGACATCGGACTGCAACGCGACCGCGTTGAAGCTTTTTGCCTGACCGGTCATCGCAATCGTGATCTCCCGCTCTCCCAAGGCATTGAAATTGAAATCCTGAAAACGCACTTGTGCCAATGTTTTCTTTTCCAAGATATCGAAGAGCGGAGAAAGGGCGCGGTGGGTATTGAGGAGTTGCCGAGCGCCCTCGATCCGCGCGTTAAGCCGCGAGGCTTCGGCTATAAATTCTGGATCAAAGCTCTTCTTGGCTTGAACGAGGGATGCGTCGAGACCCGCGATCGTCTGGATCAAATGGGATTTATAGAAAAACACGAACACCGCAAGCCCGATGACGGCAAAAAAGATGAAGAGCGCGAGAACGGAGAGCACGTTGATACCTCGGCCGGAGGTGCCGGATGAAAGAGACACCGGGATGGGTGCTTTTTTGGGAATGAAAGAGGTTTGAAGTTGAATCATATCAAAATAAGAATTTTGAACATGCAATCACCAAGAAACAAGCTCCAAAAAGACAATTACCAAATGAAATACCTGAAATTGGAACTTGGTTATTGTTTGGTTATTGTATCTTGGTTACTGGTTATTGAGATATCAACAGTATACACCACTCAAACGACGAAGGGTTTAAACATCGGTACAGTACTCCCGTGTGCATTAGTCCACTTCCTGAAGTTTTCGAAAGGCAATGCCCACCGCCACGGTGAATTCGGGTCCGGCACCTTTTAGCACCTCTTCCAAAAACGCGGGTGCCTCTACTTGTTTAAAGGGATCAGCCCGTTCGACGGAAACCGAAAAGTTCTGCTGTGCTAGAGCGGCAATGCCGCTAAGATTTGCGCCGCCGCCCGAAAGGACGACATCTTTTACCTTGTGTCCGAACCTGTGCTCAAAGCTCGATAGGGTCCGGTTCGTCTCAGAAAAGATCACATTCAAGATGGCGGTGAGTGAAGCATTTTCTTCGCCTCCTCCTTCTTGAAGCCCCTGTCTTCGCTTCATCTTTTCTGCCTCTTCCACACTGATGCCTAAGCTCCGAGATAGGGCGAGTGTAATATCCTGCCCGCCGTGACTCATGATGTGCGAAAGGCGCACGAGTCCTCTGTCGATGATATAGAGCTTGGTTTCCCCCGCGCCGAGATCAAGCACCGCATGCGGCTCGAGGTCCTGCGGGAAAAGTGAGCGTATCGTGCTGAAGAGCTCAATCTCAAAAAAACTTGACTCGAGACCGCTTCCTTTCACCACCTCGCCGTACCGACTGAGTGCTTCGTTATGAATCGCGGTGATCAGTATCTTTATATTTCGGGGAGCATTTTGATCCTGTCCGTCAAAGTGCGCTTCCGTTCCGGCAGGTACGGCAGTTTCTGCAGCCGTAGGCTCGTTCACATTCTCTTGCACTGCCGGTTCATCGGGAATGATCCACCAGTCCAGATTCACTTCAGAGATCGGGACGGGAACATATTTTCGAGCCTCAAGCGATACCATCGTCGCGAGCTGTTTTTGGTCAAGCACCCGCATATCCATGGACGTCACGAGGCTCGAAGAGAATGGAATGGCGAACGCCGCGCGTGTCGAGGTTGCGTGCGCCTCGCGAAGAATGTCACGGAGTGCTTCGGCGATTTTTTCGGCAGGAAGGTGAGTCGCGCGGCCGATCTCCACTCCTGCGTATGGCCCGAGCGCGAGCGAACCGTACGTTTCAAGGACAGCTTTACCCGATTTGCGCCGAAGCTGGACGATCTTCAGGTATGCACTCCCTATATCCACGCCGATCACGCTGTCGTTCGAAGACTGAAATACCCTGAGGAGATGCTTGAGCCGATCGAGCATGACGACAGTATACCAAAAACTCCCATAACTCATAACTGAATAACTGGAAAGAATATGTCATACTGGAATGGTTATTCAGTGATTCAGTCATGCGTCATGAGTCATTTATTCCAATTCTTACTCGATCTTCTCTTCCCCCAGAAATCCCTCATTCGAGAACTCGAGCGGATGGACGCGTCGGAGTTCGCGTTGCGAGTGGGCAAGGCTTCGAATTTTGCAGGCAAAGAAATTTTGTCCTGTTTTGACTATCACGATCCTTTAGTGCGGCAGGCAATTCTTGAACTGAAGTATCGAGGCAACAAAAAAGTAGCGGAGCTTCTTGCGACCGCGCTCTATGACGAACTTCTCGCCTTTCTCGAGGAATATGCGCCAATCACGAATTTTACCGAGCCGCTTCTTATGCCAATCCCGCTTTCAAGAAGCCGAGAATCGGAGCGTGGATTCAATCAATGCAAACTTCTTGCGGACATCCTCTCGGAGCAGGACGGCGGGAGGAATTTCAGGCTCTCCATGGCGCTCACCAAAGGCAAAGATACGCAAAGCCAGACAAAAATGGACACACGCGAGAAGCGGCTCAAAAATCTAAAAGGCTGCTTTGTGGCAAAGAGTAATGTCGTCAAAGGCCGCAACATCATTCTCATAGATGATGTGGCCACCACGGGCGCGACGCTAGAGGAAGCGCGAAGGACACTCCGCCGCGCCGGAGCGCGGAAAGTGATCGCGTTTACGGTGGCACATTAAAAAAAATGCGCCGGATTCCTGCCTACGCAAGAGCTCTGGCGGGCGGAAGAATGGAGAAGTGCTGGATCTAGTCGGTGAAAGAAAAATGGGCTACCAGGTAAGATACTAATGACTCAGCTCCTTGGTTGGCGATTTCTTATTCGTATTTATGCTCATGCTTTTGGCGGAGAGTGGGAACATAAAGTTCCTCAATATATTGTTTGAGCGCGCGTGATGTTGAAAATTGCTCTCTGATGAGTCTGCGGCCGCTTTGCATTCTTGTAAGCCACTTTGATCCATTCGGATTTGCAATATGATCGTAGAAGGCTGGAATAATTTCTTTTTCCGTAATATCAAGCATCTTAACCCCGACATTTGGTTCATCAACGATCCAACCAATAGCATTAAGGTTAACCTCGTCAATCCAACCATCTCGCGTTGAAAGCGGGAGCGCGCCGTTAAGCGCTGCCTTCATAC
Source organism: uncultured Candidatus Saccharibacteria bacterium (assembly GCA_964579985.1). Lineage (GTDB taxonomy): Bacteria > Patescibacteriota > Minisyncoccia > Phycocordibacterales > UBA10002 > UBA10002. Next base: position 4,491 of record CAZOIN010000039.1, on the reverse strand, counting down.
TACTTGTGCCGCAGGCTTCAGAACCAACCACAGGAGTATTAAGCCAAACATCACAGCCAGCGGTCATAAGCTTGGCAAGTTCAACACTGTAGTTTGGCAAGAATACTCCAATGCCTTTTAGTTTTTCTTCGAGAATTTTTCTTAGCTCTACCAAAAGATCATTGGTTGTTTCGTTTTCATTATTAGTGGGTCCGGAAAAGACCACCCGCATTGGCTTATGCTCGTTTTTGGCAAGTACTAAAAGTTTCTCGAGAGATTCCAGGAACACGAGCGGCCGTTTATAGGAAACAAGGCGCCTCGCCCAACCGAAAAGAAGCGTGTTTTGTTCCCAAGTTTCGCCGGTTTTGTCCTTGATATAGTTAAGAAGCTTCCTTTTGTTTTCTTGATGCTTTTCCCAAAAGTCCCCGTTTGCAACGCTCTCGCTTGCCCGTCCGTCATCGACTATGTTTTCAGGTGTTGCCGGGCGGCGGGCGAGGTAGGTGGGTGTGTTGCCGGGATTGCCGATTTTATCCCAAAGGGGTAGATAAATACCGTTGGTAACATACTTCATTGGACGCTCGGGCCAAATCTCAAGTGCTTTAGCGGCGTGAAGTTTGCTCACCGCATTTATTCTAGCTGCCAGACGGAAGGAAAACGTCGTCATTGAGAAAAGAGTGGAACCCAAAGTGGTGCCGAGCGATGCGATATCAGCAACACTCACCTCCATTTCTTTAGCATATCTAAGGAACATTGCTGAGACGAGCTCGGTAGTAAATTGCTCCTGCCCGGCGGCAACGAGTGTGTGGTTGGTAAACACAATGTGTTTGCTGGCATATTCGCTGGCAGTATAAAAATCAACGCGCTGGTGTCTCATTTCATGACGTATCAACTCCAGAGCAAGAAACGCGGAATGTCCTTCGTTTAAGTGGTAAACGGAACAGTGGAAACCTAAGCCTGCAAGAAGACGAAAGCCTCCAATACCAAGAAGCATTTCTTGCTTCAGACGCATTTTGCGATCATCAGTATAAAGGCGTTTGGTAATACTGCGATCATCGGCATGATTTTCTTCGACATTAGTATCAAGAAGATATACCGTAGCACCCCCCTTTTCCCACGCCCATGCCTGTGCACTCACCACCCGATCGTGGATAGGGAGGGTAATGATTACTCGCTCATGGTGATCATTGGTGACCAAGGTGAGGCCGATTTCCTCCGAAAATATCTCATCTGAATGTCTGTGTGGCGTGAGACTATTTTGCGCTTCCCGATAGTACAGACCGACTGCGAGCAGCGGAAACTGTCGAGCCCCCGCTTCACGTACATAATCGCCCGAGAGGACTCCTAATCCTCCAGCATAGGTAGGCAGATAGGAAAGAAGCGCGTATTCGGCGCAAAAGTATGCAACAGGTTTCTTTAAGAATTCCCCATACTCCGGGCTTTTTTTAAAATCAGAGAAGTAGTTATTGTAGTGAGTTTGTGCTTCCATACATAGATTTACGTGCCGCGCTGTTCGGGCTGGCCGCCGCGCAACCGCCGGTACTTTTCTTCATATTCAATAATTGTTTTCTCAACTTCATCATGGGGTATGTTAACGCGGACAAGATCAATCGCATTCATGGTGTCATAAATATCCAGTTTGTGTTTCAGTTTAAAGATCGCATCACGCCAGAGAATGGCTTGCTCGTACTCGCCTCGTTTTGCCGCCTCTCTTTTCAATCGCTCCATCATGGCCAAGAAAGCATAATAGACGTTTTCGGCGCCAGGGCGTCCCAGAGTTCGGTCTTTAAACGGAATTCGTAAAATGTTTTGCTGTTTCTGCATCATCTGGCGGATTTTGCCCGTTCGCTGCCAATTGAAGGCCGTGGTGATGATGTGCTCATAAAAACCGCTTCCCTTCTCGAGTTTCTCTTTTTGTACATCTGGAATATGACGCAGGGTATCGAGCAGTCGGTAAGCTCCATCCTCAATCATTTCCAAGCTCCACCAAGGCTTAGCCGATGCCCACCAAAAATGATCAGAAGCCAACGCAATATCCATTTTTTTGCGTACTAAACCATACTGCGGATGGGATTTGTCCGTTGTATACACTTCATGTAAGACAAGCTCGGTAAAGGCATGCTGCCATGCATGGATTTTATTTTCCGGATCCAACCAGGACAGAAACTGGCTGCCCTGTTCAATATCCTGCTTGCTGGAGGCCCAGGTGGCTTTGGTCGGCATTATTTCTTTTTCTTCTTTATACTTTTTTTCAATATCCGAAATTTGGATAAACTCAATTTCCGGCGCGTTCCAAACTTCAAAGAGCATCTTTTCCAAACCCGGCCGATGGTGACCAAAGGTTTCTAAATCCATGGCCGTGACTATGTAGCGGTCACTGTTTAGGTCATCGCGCATGGCTTCAAGCAGAGTCTCCCTTGACCTAACCACCGCGCTCATAATCAAATTGCTCAATCTCCGGTCGCGAAAAAAGACGTTCAGGTTGGTGTCGACAATCTTGTAAATTTTATGGTAATCGACATGACCGACTTCGCCTCCACAAGAAATTTCATCTAAGATGATCCACGTAAACCCTAAATCCGAAACAATCGGCAGCATTCTTTCATCATAAGCCATTTCCGGCGCGAAAAACCCATTGGGTTTGACATCTTTTCCCAAAAAAAATTCCAAGGATTCATTATTCAGAGTAATTTGCCTCGTAATTTCTTGCTCATTTAAAAACGGTAGGAGCGCGTGGTATTTGGCCGAAGAAGTGAACTCCACCCGCTTTTCTTTTCCAAGCGCGCGCAGGTGATCAATCAGATCTTTGTAGCCGTACTTGTCGAATAATTCGAGCAACGCGCCATTGATATTCAACGTTAAGCGGATCTGTTTATTTTTGATAAGTCCCTGAATAATCGGCCGATAGCTTTGCACCACAATTGCTTCCAGAATATCCGGTTGCTGTTCGGCCGGTTGATACATATGCAAAAAATTTGCCCATCGGATAGCCATGACTATACCTACACGTTAAATTGGCTAAGCGCTCGTTTGAAAAGTTCGACATATTCTTTGGCGGATTTTCCCCAAGAAAAATTGGCGGCCATGGCACGTTTTTGGATACCTTTCCAGACCGCTGGATACTTGTATGTCTCGAATGCGCGAATACATGTTCCAAAGAATGCATACTGATCATACTTCTCGAACACAAAGCCGGTCCCCGTCCCCGAACGCGGATCATAATCCTCGACACTGTCGGCCAGCCCTCCGGTTTTGCGCACCAAAGGAAGCATCCCGTACCGCATGGCCTCCATCTGAGTAAGACCGGACGGCTCAAAGCGGGAGGGCATGATAATCATGTCTGCGCCAGAATAAATGACGTGCGGCAAGATGGCATCATACGAAAGATGGATTGCTACTTGCGGATACTGTTTGTCGAGCTCTTCGAAAAATGAAAGGTATTTGGATTCACCCGTCCCAAGGACCACAAATTGGAAGTCAAAATTGTTGAGAAGCGGCCGTATCGTCTCCACGACCAAATCAAGCCCTTTTTGCTCACTCAGCCGCGAGACAATCGCGATCACAAACACATCACTTCGCTCCTCAAGATTAAATTTTTGTTGAAGAATCTTCTTGTTTTTATTGCGCTCGCTTAAATTTTTTGCATTGTATTTGAACTCAACATGCGGATTGGTTTCGGGATTATAGCGATCGTAGCTGATACCATTAAGTATCCCAAACAGGTGCGAACGACGCTCCTGTAAGAGCGCATCAAGGAGCTCGCCATACTCGGGGGTGGTGATTTCACGGGCGTAGTTGGGAGACACGGTACTGATCACATCGGCAAAGCGGACACCACGACTCATAAAGTTTATGGTAGATAAGCGCGCATCGGTAATAGGAGGCACCTCTGACTTGCCATCATCATAGCCAAGCTCGCTCGTGTGGTGATGGTCAAACATCCCCTGAAAGTGTAGATTATGAATCACAAATACCGTGGCAATTTTGGAGAGTATTGGATCATCCTTGTATTCGGATTTCATATAATTGGGAAGAAGGCCTCCTTGCCACTCGTTCGCAACAATAATGTCCGGACGCCACTCGTTGTATACACGCACAAATTCAATAGTGCCGCGGCAAAGAAGCGCGAAGCGCGCGGCGTCGTCGTCGTAGCCGTACACACTGCCGCGTTTCTCGTAATACTCCTGATTTTCCAGAAAATAATTGATCGGTTCTCTCGGGTCGCCGGTTTCATATTTTTTGACATTGCATACGATGTCCTCGGTACCTGGGTTGGGGACGAGTAGGGGTTCTATCACGGTTGTCATCGGGAACTTTTCGGCGTCTATGGTCGCGTATTTTGGAATCATCACTCGAACGTCATGCCCAAGCTCTTTCAGCGCTTTTGGCAAGGTATGAAGAAACTCACCCAAGCCCCCAATTTTCACAAATGGCACGGCTTCTGACCCGACAAAGAGAATGTTAAGCGGTTTGTTACGTTTCATAAAATCCATTGAAGTTGATTATAGCATAAGG
>CAZOIN010000038.1:0-2670 GCA_964579985.1 uncultured Candidatus Saccharibacteria bacterium | reverse complement strand
TCGGGGAAACGGGAGTTTCCCCGTGGCGGAAAGCAGCGAGTCCGCGAGCGTTGAAAACCGAGGGGTTTTCAAAATAAAAGTCCGCTCGCCTAATACCCCGAGAGCTTGCTGCGGGGATATGGACGAGCGGTTTTTATTTCTCAGGACTTCAGGGGTTGTATCACTGAGCGGATTTCTTCCTTTGCAGAGCGCTTATGCTCGGCTCTTGTTTACAAACACCTTATGGCCCGACTTCACTGTTGTTGAGTTTGTCAAGATTCTTGCTCTGTACCGGAAGTTTGGGAACAGAGTGAGTGGGGAATAGGTTTCCATTTGATTCTTCAAACCGGCTGTCTCGAACAGCCGTTTTTTCTACTCGAGCGAATCGATTTTTGCCGCCAGAATGAAGTCGTTTTCGGAGAGACCAGAAACGGCGTGGGTGAAGAGAGTGATTGTGACATAGCCCCAGCCAAATTTAACATCCGGGTGATGGCCTTCGGATTCGGCGATAACACCAACGTTGTTTACAAAGGCGAGCGCTTCAGCAAAGTCTTTGAAAGTAAATCGTCGCTTGAGCTCATGCCCGTTCACGAGCATCCAATCCGGCACATGCGACCGCAAGGCTTCGATTCTTTCTGGCGTCAAGGGTGGTGTACCGACCTCGCACGGTATGCATCTTTTTGAAAGTAATTCGTTCGACATGAAGCAATGTTAGCATAAAAAATCCCCGCCAGCCTTTGCAGCCAGAGGGGATGGTGAAATGCGCGTCCTAACGGTGGTTAAGTCTTTGGTTCGAGCAAGGTGATAATGTGCTCACAGGAGAAGCGGAGTACGGCCGTAACCACTGCAGAGTCTCTCACTTCTTGTCTTAGGACGAGTTCATTTCCACATCTCCACGCCGATTGCGGCGTTATGCTAAAGAGATGGTCTGGGTGGAACGTCCACGTATTTCCCGCTGCATCTCTCTTGAAGAATACTGAACAAGTGATATTCACCTGTGTTTTTGTGAGGACAACCGTCGCTATCTCTCCTCCCTGTGTCCGCTGTCCATCAATTGAAACTTCGAGGATTCCCCCGTGAAATTCTTTACCACATACTAGCGTGGCAATTGCGCATGGCGCACACGGTGTAGAAGTCATGTTTTTTGTCTGCATTTTCAGCCTTTCTGGATCTATCGATCCGGTTCCGGTATAACTGGGGAGATTTTACCATACGGTCAGTGCAGTGTATAATGCAAGAGCTGTATTTAAATATCTATGCATGCATACACTGTATATATTTGGATAGGAACGTGGCTATTCATTTTGCCGTTTTTGGGTATCCCCACGAGCTGGAAAGAGATGCTCACGATACTTACCGGGCTGTTTTTGATTGCGCATTCACTTTTTCTCCGTAAGCGGAATCGCCGCATGGAGGGCGTGGAAGCCGCATCTGATGACGGGGAAAAAGCCGAGCCTGCTCGCGCAGGTGGGGATGCCCAAATTGATGTCGACATCTCTAACGCTCGGTCGCATTCTGATACACGAGAATTATGACCGCATCGGGGCGCCATAGGAAAAAAGAGTACATTGGTTTTTTCAGAAAAAAGCCGCTTCTGGTAACCGTAGTTCTTTCGTTGTGCGCTCTACTATATTTCGGATTACCGCTCCTGTTCACGACGAGCTACAACGCGGTGCTTCCTGCGGCGGTGGGTGAAACCGTTGCGGTCGTAGCACCAGTGCCACCACTGGTCGTGCATCTTCCCACGCCTAAACCGCAGAAGGCGATCTATATGACGAGCTGTGTTGTGGGAACCCCGTCATTTCGGGAGACTCTGGTGAAGCTCATAGAAGAAACGGAATTAAATAGTATTGTTATTGACATCAAGGATTACAGCGGAACGCTCTCGTTCTATCCAAAGAATGAGGCACTCAAGGAGTTCGTCTCAAATCGGTGCCGTGCGCCGGACATGCAGGAATTCATAAAGACCCTTCACGAGAAAGGTATCTATGTCATCGGACGCATCACGGTGTTTCAAGACCCGTTTCTCGCCAAGCGCCGTCCGAATTTGGCGGTGAAAAAGGCAAGCGATGGAAGTGTGTGGAAAGATTACAAAGGCATCAGCTACATGGACCCGGGGTCAAAAGAGGTGTGGGACCACATTGTGTTAATAGCCAAGGAAGCTTACGCCATCGGTTTCGATGAACTCAATTTCGACTACATCAGATTTCCGTCTGATGGACCGATGTCGGATATTGCTTTTGCATGGAGCACCGGCCGAAAAAAACCCGACGTGCTCGAATCATTTTTCAAATATCTGTCGGAGGAGCTTCGGCCGCTTGGCATCGTTACCTCCGCGGATATCTTCGGCATGACCACAACGAACACCGATGATCTGAACATCGGGCAGGTGCTTGAAAAAGTAGCTCCGTATTTCGATTACGTCGCGCCGATGGTGTACCCGTCGCACTATCCTCCGAATTTCAACAGATGGGCGAACCCGAATGCGCATCCATATGATGTCGTGAAGTTTTCAATGACCGCGGCGGTCAAACGCTTTCTCGCCACGACTACCGTTGTCGCGCTCGCAGGTGTAGAGCCAATTGCATCTACTACACCTCCACTCTATCCGAAAAACGCATGGCATCCCGAACAGCTCCGACCATGGCTTCAGGATTTTGATTATGGGGGAAATTATGATATCGCGGAAGT
>CAZOIN010000037.1:0-3189 GCA_964579985.1 uncultured Candidatus Saccharibacteria bacterium | reverse complement strand
CCAATCGGAAGTTGACCGTGTTGTTTTCATTATCAACCGGAAGCCAAGAAAGATACTCGGCTATCGCTCCGCCTTGGAGGTCGCACTAAAGGCGGGTATTATTAAAGACGAGAGTGTCCTAATTCAGGGGTGAATTAAGTACTTTCTTTTGAGGGTTCTTCCGACAGATTAGATGTATTGGCTGGTTTGTCAAGCACTGATTATTCTTGTACGATAAACGCGTGCAAGAAATTGATTTCTCAAAAATCAAAACCGTTCATTTTATCGGCATAGGTGGCATTGGTATTTCGGCCATCGCGCGGATGTTTTTGCTGGAAGGAAAATCGGTGAGCGGGTCCGATATGGCGGAGAGTGAGGTGACGGAGGGACTGAGGCAAGTAGGAACGACTATATTCATCGGAGAGGCCGCGGAAAATGTCCCGGACAACTGTGATTTAGTTATTTACACGATTGCGATTCCAGAAGAACACTCTGAATTAGTGGAAGCAAAACGTCGAGGTGTACCAACGCGTTCATACCCCGAAGCACTCGGCATCATTTCAAAAAACAAGTACACTATTGCGATTACCGGCACGCACGGAAAGACGACCACGACCGCCATGGTTGCGAAAATCATGATCGATGCCGGGCTTGATCCGACCGTTATTGTCGGCTCTTTCCTTTTTGATAAGGACGGAAAATGGACAAATTTTATCGCGGGAAAGAGTAAATACCTTGTTGTTGAGGGATGTGAATACCGCCGGTCCTTTTTGAATTTGCACCCGAAAATTTTGGTAGTTACAAACATTGATTCGGATCATCTCGATTACTATCGGGACATGCAGGATATTATCTCTGCGTTCGTCGAACTGACACAGAAATTACCAAAAGATGGGTATCTTGTACTCGATTCACACGCACCGAATGTGGAGGCAGTAGTTAAAAATTCACATGCGTACAATGCTGATTTTGCGGCTCTAAAATTACCGGAGGGATTCAAGCTCCACATTCCAGGAGCACATAACTTACTCAATGCTAAAGCCGCGCTTGCGGTCGCGAAGGTACTTGCGATTCCCGATGAATCGGCGCTTCGTTCGCTTGCAGAATTCAGGGGGACATGGCGGCGGTTTGAGTATCGCGGGAAAACGAAAAACGGGGCAGTGGTGTACGACGACTATGGGCATCACCCGACCGAAATTGTGGCGACACTTCAGGGTACGCGCGAATTATTTCCGACGCAGAAAATAGTCGTTGTCTTTCAGCCGCACCTGTATAGCCGTACTAAAGACCACCTTGTGGGATTCGGCGCGTGCTTCAGAGGCATCGACGCCGTAATCCTCCTTCCCATTTATCCGGCGCGAGAAATTGACCCAGGCGATATCAATTCTGAAATGGTTGTGGCAGAAATCAAGAAAAATAATCAGCCGGCCTTTTTTGTAAAAACATTCGCCGACGCTGCAAAAAAGTCAGCCGAGCTTGCGGGAGCGGGAGGTATTATCATAACCATGGGGGCGGGGGAGACGAACAAAGTTGCGGATATGCTTGTTTCAATACCAGTGGTAAGGTAGTTCAAGTTTCTCTTTTCTAAGTTTGTCTACTTTCTGCCTTTCTGTATGTACCCTATCCTGCACTTTATGCCCGAGCTTTTCTAATGTCTCTCGCGCTTTGATCACCCTTATTTCTCTTTCGGATCTGTATTCTCGGCCGCGTGCTCCTTCGGACTTAAAATCTCCGGCATAAATGGGATTGGGTACTCCATACGAGTGTGCCCCCATCAGTACCTCTTCTTTATTGCTTGATATTTCGTCATACACACCAGATTGAGCAGGAGAGTCGGCTATCTCCTGCTTTAGTCCGCGCCATGCTTTTGTGAGTAAATTCGACAACTTCTCTCCCACAGACTCCGATTTTGACTTTATCTCCGCAACTTCAGCTTTTAATGCCGCTCGTAATTTTTTCAATTCCTCATTTTGTTTTTGCTCTCGCTGTGCTTTGTTAAACCAATACGTTTTTTTATCCAAGGAATCAATCGCTCTCTTCTTCTCCTCAAACGAGGCCAGAAAGGCTTTCCCTTCCGCGGTTTCTCCTTTCAAAAAGGTTTCTTGAGCAGTCAGCTCATTTAAAAGTTCGGGTTCAGCGGTAGTGAGTTTATCTGTTAGCTCTTTGATAAATTTCATTTCCGTGGCCTCAATTTCACTCTCGTGCTTCTCAATCCTATCCGCGTGGCGTTTCCCAGCCTCTTTTTGTATAGCCGATTGCAATTCTTCAGGTCTGATTTCTGAAGGAGTTCCGGCCAACTCTCGTGCCTTAAGAACCTGCTCTGCCGCAAATGTGTCTGGGTTTGACCCTGCTTTTTTCTGGTCTGCCCTGTACCCTTTCCATCGGTCTGCTATCTTAGCGTCTCTCTCTGCCGCACCCTGCTTTTTTTGTCCCAGCTCCGCTTTTCTTGTTTGTACCGCATTTCTAAGGTTTACGAGTTCCTCTCTTGCTTCGTTAATTACCGCACTCAACTCCGCGTCCGAATGTTCTTTTTCTGCTGTTTCTAACTCCGCAATCTTTTTCTCTAACTGTGAGGCGTAACGCTCTTGCCGATTAATATCGGTCGAAAGTTCCCCAAGACCTTCGTATAAACGTGCCTTTTCAAGACCTTCCGCTTGCGTGTGACCCTCGCTTTCCCTGGTCGCAGCCCGTACATAACGTTTCGACATATCAGCAGAAGTTTTCACGTTAAGTCGATAGTTGCCGGTCGCCATATCCGTGCCTTCTTTTGCAAGAGTATCAAGATGCTCTAGCCGCCCCTTCTCCTTTTCTGCGCCTCTCTTTCCCGCTTCGACTTTAGCCTGTTCAAGGCGGGTTATCATATCAGTTTCTGGTCCTGGAATTTTTTCCATGTGAATGTTTGATAAGTGAGTAATTATTGTTGATCGAATTATAGCAAACCGTGAGAAGTTAAGCTATCGGCAGTCTCCTCCCATTCATAATGAGCCTCAAATGGTTCCAGTCTCCCAGGGGTATGAGCCCGAAATCGGGTAATGCGCTGGGGGGTGTGGATATGTGCATGATTGATGGTTATGAACATCAACATGAACGATTCACACATAGTGAGTTTGGGACAAGTCGAGGAGGTTTTAGCATCGTCAGTCGCTCCAGCTTTTTCATTCGAGTCGCACGAGAAAGCGTACGCTTGGGTGAGCGAAGTGCTGAACCGTT
>CAZOIN010000036.1:0-6988 GCA_964579985.1 uncultured Candidatus Saccharibacteria bacterium | reverse complement strand
AAAGCCTTACTAGAGATATTCTGAAAGAGGAACGGTTCTCGTCGCTCCGACCATTCGGTAACCCTGATTTTTATGTACAAAAAATAGTGGGGGCAATCAGCGACGCGAAGCGCGAAGCGCTGACTCCGGAAACGGTTCAGGATTTTGCGAGAGAAGAAATTAAACGAATACAAGCTGACCCCGAATCCATTTCAACGCGGGGGCAACGTAAGGGCAAGCTCAAAGCAAACGCAGAAAGCCGGATAGAAAAATGCGAACGTACCGTTCTATTCGCCGGCGTCTTTTCCGAATACGAAAAGCGCAAACGGCAAGAGAGGCGCATGGACTTTGACGATCTCATTATTGAACTTCTGACCACGTTGCAAAAAGACACACTTCTCCTTCGCCTCCTTCAGGAAAAATTCCTCTACATCCTCGTAGACGAGCATCAGGATACCAATGATTCGCAGAACTTACTGGTGCGGATGCTCGCGGATTTCTTTGAGGCGCCGAATCTCTTTGTCGTCGGCGACGAAAAGCAGGCAATTTATCGTTTTCAAGGAGCGTCAGTTGCGAATTTTCTGAAGTGGAGCAGCGCGTGGAAAGAGATGAAGCAAATACCGCTCGAGAAGAGTTATCGCTCGCATCAGCATCTGCTCGACGGAGTATTTTCCATGATAGAACATAACTACGCTCCGAGAGAACACACGAAATTGCGAGTCAAACTCATTTCGGAAAGCGCTCATACTCCGCGGCCGATTGACATCGTCCACGGAAAGGAAAGCAAAGTCACACTCGCGTTCATGGCCCTTGAAATACGGACGATTATCAAAAAAGAAAAGGAGAGCACCGTGGCCATCATTACCAAGACCAACCGTGACCTTGAACGAATCCTTCGCTTTCTGGAATCAGAGTATCTTCCCGTTTCTTCGGAGCGCAAAATAAATATTTTTAGTCACCCTATCGGCAATCTATTCTTTACTCTCATCGCGTATCTTTCGGACACTACCAACGCTGAAGCGTTGGGGAAAACAATCGCGGCGGGACTTTGGGACCTTTCGCTCGAGGCAGGAATCGAGTGCCTCCGCGCACTCCGGAGCGGCAAAAGAGGAGTAGCTGAGAAAATTCCTGCGCTTCGGCGGTTGCAACTGAAGATGAGCGACGAAGGAGCGCTTCAGTTTCTGCTGTTCGCGGCAGAGGTGTCGGGCTTTTTGCGGCTGGTTGCCAAAGACCCCGCTTCGGTTGAAGTTTGGCGGGGTATCGTAGAATTGTCCGAACATCTCGTTCACGAAGGAGACATTCACGACACGACGATTTTACTCTTGCGTCTTCTTGCTTATAAGGCTTCTTCGGAGGAGCGAAGCGTGAGTGTCAGCATTGGCACGCCAGAGATGAAAGTCAGGGCAATGACCGCGCATGGTAGCAAGGGGCTCGAATTCGATTATGTCTTTTTACCCTTCGCAACGGAAAGCTCATGGATAGGGCGGACACGAGGTACTTACTTTGTTCTTCCGCAACAAAAAACAGACGACGAAGATGACATACGAGACGCGCGGCGACTCTTTTACGTCGCGCTCACCCGCGCGAAGAAACACGCGGTGATTTTGGTACCAGAAGAAGAAGCAGGAGGGAAGGTCGAGACACCGCTCCGATTTCTAAGTGAGCTTGACGCAAAGTCGGTACGTACGATTACATTACCCACCGAACCTTACAAGGTCCGACCTTTTTCTTACAAGGTCGGACCTTGTAAGACAAAGGTCGCAGACCTCGCAAAAACAACTCTCTTGCAAAAGGGTCTCTCGGTGACCGCACTCAATCATTTTTTGTCCTGTCCGAGCGAGTTCATTTATCAAAGCATTTTGAAACTTCCACAAGCGCCCGCGGCATCGGCGGAAAAGGGGACGGCGGTACATGAGGCGTTCGCGCGGATTTGGCGGGAGAAAAATCGGACACCAAAAAATATCGAGCGAGTATTCAAGGAATCGATATCCGCATACTTCGAACACTCGCTGTTACCGGCATTTGAAAAAGAGGCCGTCAAAAAAGAGCTCTTTGAAGTTGCTCCAACGATTGTTAGAGAGCTCCACACTCATTTTACTGGCACCGCGCTTACTGAAATCTGGAGCGAGAGCATGTACCGCGGAACGTACGACGGCAAACCGATTTCGGTCGCGCTTCACGGAAAGCTTGACGCGGTGCAGGAGCGAGGCGACGACCTCGTTGTGTTTGATTACAAGACCAAAGAGGCGATGTCGGTTGCGGCCATAAAGGGAGAAACGAAATCGTCGAACGGCGATTATTTTAGGCAACTTGTGTTTTACAAATTCCTTTTGCAAAGCGACCTGCGAGGCAAGAATAAAAACATCATTCCTTCTCTCGTATTCGTGATGCCCAATCAAAAAGGGAAGTGTGGTGTCGTCTCGCTTCCGGTCCTAGGTGCTGATATAGAAAACCTCAAAAAGGATATTCAAAAACTCACTCACGCCGTCTGGTCAGGCCGCGTCATAACCGACTATTGCGAGGATTCGACATGCGAATGGTGCGGACTAAAAAGGCTTTCAGCTGATAGCCTGTTTCTAGCCGCTCGCAGGTAGGTCGGACAGTTTTTAGCTTTCTTTACGTCGCCCCACCACCCAGAAAATAGATACGATCGTACCTATTTTCTTGAAGGGGCAGTGGTTGTTCAGGTGTTGGCGGTGACGTTTGTTCGTCAAACTTGCATAAGGCCAGATACATATGATAACGTATCTGTGGAACGGTGGTCACAAAACAATAGTGCATGTTCCGGCACCCATGAAAGGAAAAAATGAAAACGATTCAGGTAGAAGGTCGATTGACTTTTAGTGCGTTACTAGCGATGTTCGTCTTATGGACGCTTGTTGCGGTCGTGATTGTGGGCGTAGCAGGTGCATTCGTCTGGGACATTATTGTTGGGTTGGGTGGGGGCTACCGTCTGGGAAACGGGGGCGTGGTTGCATTTTGTGCAGGAGGCGTAACAGCCTTTTGGACTGGATTTTTTATCGCCCGCTCCCCGGGGAGATGTATGAGCCTCAAGAACTCAAATTGTAATGTTGTTTTCAGTAAAATCACGACGTTTTCATTTGGGTCCCAAGAGTTTCTCATTGTCTTTTGGGCAGATGATATAACAAAACTTCGCTTTTATCATGATGACGTCGGAATACCATCAGCTGTCACGAAGTTTATCTTCTTGCGGAAACTGGATGAGTTCTTACATATGCACGCGGAGCAGGGCGTATTTCCCATTGTGCTTTCTCCGACGACTAACTCACCCGAAGAAAATACTATCGAAAAAGCAGAGGCGGTAGCTCGTACATGAGTCAACCGGACCAGATCTGACTGATTACATTTCAAAACCTCGCTCTCACACAGAGCGAGATTTCTTTCTTTCTCAATCTTGAATCACCATGCTTCACCATACCAGAAAATAGGTACGATCGTACCTATTTTCTGGTGGGCTTGGTACACTGTAGAAGTGACAAAAGAACTAGTAAAAACGCTTCGACACAGAGCGGCAAAAAGAAAGACCAAAAAGCTCGGAGCAATTCAGCAAAAAATCGTATTGCTACTCCTCGGAGGATTTTCTTTGTCGTGTTCCCGTTCACCTCATAAGACACTCCAAATTGTTCGCGGAATGCATCAGACGTGGAAGGATATCGATAAACAAGCGGCGGATCGCGCCATTCAAGCTCTCTACATGTCAAACCTTGTTGATGCAAGAGAGAATCCTAGCGGCACCATTACTCTGACGTTAAATGAAGACGGCAAGAAGCGAGCGCTTACGTATCGGTATAAGAACATCAAGATTCCAAAACAGATGAAATGGGACAGGAAGTGGCGACTTATTCTATTCGACATACCCGAAGACGAGCGGGAAGCCCGGGATACTTTTCGGGATCATTTGGTATACATGGAATTTTTCTGCCTCCAGAAATCAGTGTGGGTATATCCTTTTGATTGCAAAAATGAAATTGATTTTATCGTTGAGTTGCTTGATATACGAAAATACGTGCGATTCATCAGCGCAGATTTCATTGACAATGAAGAACACATTAAACGCTTCTTCAAGCTAAACTAACTACAATCAAGAAAGTACCTACGATCGTAGGTACTTTCTGTTTGTGAGATACGAGGCGTTGTTGGAAGGGGATTTGGATATCACTTCAGCAACGTCTCGATAGTTGATTTGATAGTTGGGTATGGAAGGGCGCCCGTGAGGCCAACGCGCAGCCCATCTTGCGAAAAGGCCACAGGAAGATCACCCTGCGAGTCTCGGAATGGTTCCATCAGTGTAAGCACTTCTTTCTGGTCTCCCTTAGAGATTGGATTCTTCAGCACTAAGATGCTGTGCGGAGTGCCGTTCACGCCAACGGTAGTGCCGTCTTCAAAGTCGCTCTGTACTCGCGCTTGCTGGCGTCCGCTTGAAAGACATTCCATAAACAATTTTTCGTCAAGGCCGATATCGCTTGCGATACGCGGAAGCGCCGCAGGGTCGAGACTGTCATTGGAATTGGTAGTGACAAAGATTTTGTCGGTATATTCCCAGAATTTGGCGTTGCCGCCAAGCTCTGCCGCGCATTCGAGCGCCTCCGCTTCTTTCGGCGCTTTGGAATGTAGCTGGACAATCGGGTATTGCCGATAGATCCACGCGACTTTTCCAGATTTGCCATACTCGCTCATTATCTGCAGCATAGTTGTATGGAAACGTTTGCAGAATGGACACTCGGTGTCCGAGAACTCCACAAACACGATATCGGCATTCGGATTGCCACGGATATGATCTCGCGTCTCATCAATCGGCTTAAGCGTCATAGCCCCCAATTCAGGCGACCGTCCCCAAATAGGCTGTTTTACCTCCGCCCCAGAGGTATTATTGCTGGTGCTTCCGCGAAGAAATATCGCCCCAGCCACAAGCACTCCCGCGATGACGATGGCCATGGGAAGCGTTAGTGGATTTGTTTTTGAAGTTTCCATCGTTTCCATCATAGTAGGGCACATGCTAACAGAGAGCGGGCAAGGGGTCAAATCGAGCATAAATAACCAAACACCAAGACACAATAACCAAAAATGCCGTTTTTCTTAATACGGCAACGTGTGCGTAAGCACATGTTCTTTCTTCTTTTCCCACTCGCTCGTATCGAGAACTATATCCCGGATCATCTTGCCGTCGGGGTATTTCACTTTTCCGTGCTTCAGGGCATGGTCGTAGATGGCTTTAGTGATCCGTACATCGTCGAGACAGTACCCCACCACTTTTTGCTTTTCGCCCTGCCGCCACCAGAGATTAGCCAAGGCTCCGTTTGCGATCTTGTGATCGCCGATCGTGGCACTTGCGATTGAATCGAGTTTGATACGCCGCCCGAGCACTTTTTGAATTTCCTTCATGAGGTCGAGGCTTTTGATGGCCGCAAGATCGCCCGGATAATATTTGTTTAAAAGCGGAATATCGAAATGGTCGCAGTTGTAACCGATGAGAAGGTCTGCTTGTTCAAGTATGGGCCAGAGCTTCGAGAGGTCTTCTTCGAAAAAACTGCTGTACTTGTCGGTTGCTGAATCATGAAGGCATATGCACGCAAGGGTAAGCGAGGCAGGATCGTTTGACCCGGTGTCAGTGAAGAAGTTGGTGGTCTCGATGTCAAAGGTTATCTTTCTCATAACCATGCGAATGTACGAATTATCCAAATCTACGAATTGCTACGAATAAGATTCAGGGACGGAGGATTCATAGTCATTCGCCGGTCGTTAATTCGCATTTTTGATAAATTCGGTAATTTTGTCTTCCGCCAGCGCGGTTTCCTTTCCAGTCGCAAGTTCCTTTACCTTGATCAGTCCGCTTGTTTTTTCGGATTCGCCGATAATGGCAAAGAAGGGAATGCGAGCGCGATCCGCGTTCTTTATCTTGGTGCCCACTTTGCCTTCGCTATAGTCAACTAAGACCTTGAGACCTTTTCGCCGCAACCCTTGGGCAATGTCGTTTAGGTAGCCTCGGTGTTCATTACCGGTTGCGGACAGATAGAGATCGGCCGGCGGAGGAAGTTTTTTGGGAAGCAAATCGTAGATCTCAAGCATGTCGCGAATGGTAACGTCTCCCATGCCAAAGCCGACCGTGGGCACTTTCTCGGCGCCAAAGAGGTCAAGTAGATCGTCATAACGTCCTCCGCCAAAGAGTGAACGAAGGTTCCCGGGATGTTTGTCGTACACCTCGAACACAATGCCGGTATAGTACTCAAACCCGCGCATAAGCGTTTGGTCGAACACGACGTTCGTAATGCCAAGTTTTTCAAGCGCCGCGATAAGGCTTCGAATCTCCGTAAGGTCTTCCGTGAGCGCCTTGTCCTCGGGAAGGTGCGAAATAAATTCTTCAAAATTCTTTGAGCTAAGCAGAGTGAGCAAAAGCGCGTCCTTTTCACCGAGGAGTTCGTTCAAGTCTTTCTCAAAAACTTCTTTTTCCATTTTGGTGCGCTGGTCAATGAGCTGTGCGAGCTTCTTCGCGGGAGTATCGGTCGCTCCGAGGAGCGTGCCGATGATGTAGTTCATGATCGTGCGGCTGTTGATCCGGATCTCAAAATTCGAATCTTTCATGCCGAAATCTCGGAGTATCTCTGCGGCGAGTGCGATGATCTCCGTCTCCGCCTCGATACCTTTGATGCCGAACAAGTCGGCATTAAGTTGAAAGTGTTCTCGGAGCCTCCCTTTCTGTGGCCGCTCGTAACGGAAGAAGTTCTGTATCGAGTACCACCGCACCGGAAAGAACAAGGTCTTTCGTCTTGCCGCGATCATGCGCGCAACCGTTGGCGTCATTTCGGGACGGAGGGTTACTTCACGCCCGCCGCGATCCGTAAAGGTGTAGGTCTGCTCGTTCACAATCTCATCTCCGCTTTTGGCACGGTAGAGCTCGGCGCTTTCAAGCGGGGAAGCCGCGTATTCTTCATACCCGAAACGCTCCGCCGTGTTTCGACAAACCGCAAAGATATATTTCTCGACGGCAAAG
>CAZOIN010000035.1:0-13579 GCA_964579985.1 uncultured Candidatus Saccharibacteria bacterium | reverse complement strand
TCTGGTGCCTGCTCCCCATTGATATCATGAAAAACATATCCCGGGCGATCCTTCAAATAATTGATGGCTGGCACTACCTCGGTCGTGTACCAACCGAGCCTTCGGTCAATCTCTGCGGTGCTGTCATCATGCCGAGCGCGTAGGAGGAGACGGCGCTTAGCTTCATTAGTGGATACATTTACGAGGAGGAGATGCACCGGTTCGCGCTTGTAAAACTGCATGGCAGAATCAAGCACCATGGATTCGGCTATCTTACGGGGTGAGCCGTCAACGAAGAGATGCTCTTTTCCGGTGACGTTCTTGATGAGATTAGCAGCCCACAAATATACCGCGAGAAATTCGGGTTGAAGGCCTCCTGCTTCCTGGATTTCCTTCGCGAGCTTTGCGGCAAGCGTTGTCCCATTCATAAGCGCGCGAAACCCATCTCCGGTATAGGAGCTGAATTGCGGTATCTTTGGCGTCTTTTTGGCAAGGTGCTTTTTGAGCAGGTCAACTTGCGTACCTTTTCCGCTCCCCGACGGCCCGGCGAAGATAAAAGTGAATGGGGACATATGAATCATGGAGTATGAAATATAAAGTATAGAAGATATTCTACTGTAGTTTTCCCTTCCTTAATTCATGATTCATACTTCATGTTTCATCTCTTAGTATTCTCTCATCGACACCTGCGCGTCAATCTTCTTAATGAAGTCGAGAACCACTGACACCACGATGAGAAGAGCCGTGCCGCCGATGGCAAGCGATGCGTTGCCGGTAATGCCCTTCATGGCGAGCGGGAGCACCGCGATTACCGCGAGAAAGGTGGCCCCTACGAGCGTAATACGCGTCACGACCGAAGCGATATATGCCGAAGTGGATGCGCCGGGGCGTACGCCAGGGATGAACGCGCCGTTCTTTTGGAGATTGGTCGAGATCGTTTCAGGATCGAACGTGACAGCGGTATAGAAATACGTGAAGAGGAACACCAGAACGAAATACAGGCCGGAATAGATCCAACTATTCGAAAAAATACTGGTGAGGAGCGCAGAAATGGAGTGCAGCACCGCGTTGTCGAATACGGAAAGAACCGTGGCGATCATCTGCGGAAAAAGCATGATGGAAAGCGCGAAGATAATCGGAATGACGCCCGCCTGATTGACGCGAAGCGGCAAGTACGTCGAGACGCCACCATAGACTTTCATACCGCGCACACGCTTAGCGTACGTCACGGGGATCGGACGCTCGGCCTCGGTAACGATGACCACACCCCATACCACGAGGATTGCCAGGACCAAGAAACCTAAGTACACGGGCACCTGGCTTGGATCAAAGGTGAAAGCAAGCTGTCCCAAAGCCGAAGGAAGGGATGAGACGATACCCGCGAAGATAATGAGCGAGGTACCGTTGCCGATGCCGTATTCAGTCATCATCTCGCCGATCCACATCACGAGGAGTGACCCGCCCGTGACGATAATGACGTTGGTGATCGTTGAAAAGAGAGTGAGGTCGCCAAGAACGCCCTGTCTTGAGAGAAGCACCAAAAAGCCGAAGGCCTGAATGAGCGCGAGCGGTACGCTAAGCAGTCGCGAGTATTGCGCGAACTTGGCCCGTCCGGACTCACCTTCCTCCTGATACAGCGCTTTGAGTTTCGGAGACATCATCGTGAGAAGCTGCATGATAATTGAGGCCGTGATATACGGACCAACACCGAGCATCACGATAGAGAGGTTGGAAAGACCGCCGCCGGAGAAAATATTTAGAAGCCCGAAAAATTGGTTGTTGGCAAGAAAACTTTCAAGCTGCGCGATATTGATCCCAGGGATAGGGATAGCGGAGAGCAGACGAAACGCTATCAACATAACGCCGATAAAAAGCAGTCGCTTCCGTAGCGTTATGTCGCTCCATATAAGTTTTAGTTTTTGTAGAAAATCCATATGCAGATGAATTATGAAATATGAATCATGAATTATGCAAAAGAAGAAAATTGTTTCGGAACCATAATTCTGAATTCATTATTCTTACTTCATGACAGAGCCGCCGGCTTTCTCGATTGCTGCTTTGGCAGAAACCGAAATCGCGCAACCAGAAACGTTCAACTTCTTTGAGACAGTACCTTTGCCCAGGATCTTGACCAGAGGGACCTTACCGCTCTTAAGGGAGATGATGCCGGCGGTGAGAAGCGTATCGGGGCTTACCGTGCTTCCGGTAGCATACATCTTCTCGATCATTTCGAGGCTCACAGGCGTGGGCTTTTCCTGGAAGCTTTTGAAACTCTGCTTTCCGCGTCCGCGGAGCTTCGGGATGCGCTTGATCATGTCACGGATCTCTGGGTACATCTTGTGGCCGGCACGGGCAGTTTGCCCCTTGCCACCGCGTCCTGATGTCTTGCCACGCTTTCCCCCGCGTCCAACCTGAACGGAGCGTTTATTTTTATGGGTTCTTTGTAAGGTGTGAAATTGCATAACTTTGTGTAAATCCGAAATTCGAATATCGAAATCCGAAACAATATCTAAATTATAAATCTCAAATATTTAAACACTGGGATTTGCCTGCCCTGTAGCGAGCTCTGCTCTGCTATTCGGAGTTTCGGATTTCGTGCTTCGTTCTTCGGATTTCTCTTTCGGAGTTTTGAGCGCTGAAAGAGCCTTGATTGTTGCCTGGGCCATGTTGAGCTTATTCTTGCTGCCTGAACGGATCTTGGCATTCACATCGGTAATGCCGGCGAGCTCAAGCACAGAGCGCACCGCGCTTCCCGCGATAAGTCCCTTGTTCTTGGCGGGGAAAATCACTATCCGCGCGCTCGAATACTTTGCTTCAAGAATATGCGGAATGGAGTTATTTCCTGTCCGGGTGAGGCGAAGCAGGTGTTTCTTGGCGTTCCTCGTTGCTTTCTCGATGGCGAGGGCGGTATCTCCGGCCTTTCCTGTACCTACTCCGACGGAGCCTTTGCGGTTGCCGATGACCATGAGTACGCTGAAATTGAAACGCCGTCCGCCAGCCACTACTCGCGCGACACGCCGTACGTTCAGCATCTTCTGGTCGAATTCGGGACGGGCGCGCTCTTCACGTGCTCCGCCACCGCGGCGTCCGCCGCCAGAGCCTCGCTGTCCTCCTCCCCCTCGTCCGCCTCCTCCACTGCCGCGGCGTCCGCCGGAAAAAGCCGAGCGTACGGGATGGGACATTGGTGCACTCGCTTGAGGCACTGCCGTAACCGATGCGGAAATTTCAGGAGCTTTCACTTCTCCCACTGATATATCTTTTTTAATTGTTAATTCAACGTCTGGCATATTGTGTAGCTTATAGCTGATAGCTGATAGCTGATAGCTTTGAGCCCAGAAAAAAAGTGGTTTTTCCTATAAACTATCAGCTATAAGCTCAAAATTTTAACCCTCCTTCTCTTGCTCCTTCTGCAAGCGCCTTGATAGCCCCCGCATACAGATATCCTCCGCGATCGAAAACGGCACTGGTAATATTCTTGCCTTTCGCTTTTTCCGCTATCGCCTTGCCGACTGCTATTGCCTTTTCGGCAGTGCTTTTTCCCGAAACTGAAGCGGTAGAGGCGGCTGCAAGCGTTACAGCCTTGTCGTCATCAATGAGTTGGGCGTACAGTCTGCGGTTCGAGCGGAATACCGAAAGACGAGGACGGGCTGCCGTACCCGCGACCTTGGCACGGATACGTCGGTGTCTTCGTTGCCTTTGTTCAAGTTTTGATTTTAGAATTGCCATAGCGTTTGGCGTTTGGCGTTTAGAGAAAAACTAATCCTCACTAATCGCTCAACGCTTCTTTAGGTCGTTTTCTTGCCCTGCTTCCTGCGGATGACTTCGGTTTCGTATCGTATTCCCTTCCCCTTGTACGGTTCTGGTTTTTTCAAGGCCCGGATCTTCGCCGCGAAGGCTCCCACGGCTTCAATGTCCGCACCGCTTATCGTAAGGACACCCTTTTCAGAAGTAACCTTCAAAGTTTGAGGTATCGGTACTTTTATTTGATGTGAGAGCCCGAGGGAAAGTGTCATCTCCGTGCCCTTTATTTCGGCCTTGAATCCGATGCCCTCAATGATGAGCTTTTTCACAAATGCTTCCTTGCTCCCTTTGATCATATTGCGGAGGTGCGCCACGGTCGTGCCGATAAGCATTTTCGTGGTGAGCGCTTCGTTCCGGGGAGACACCGCAAGCGTGCCGTCTTTGTGCACAACCGATATCACCGAGGGAAAAGATCGTGTAAGCGTACCCACGGAACCCTTTACGGTTACCGTTGCCCCGCTTACTCCGACCTCCACCATTTCGGGAATGATTATTGGTTTTTTTGCTAATCGGCTCATAACGTGTAGCGTGTAGCGTGTAGCGTGTAGCGTAAGAATTTCTTTTTTCTTAGTGCGATACACGATTCACGTTATACGCTTTTCATTACCAGATTTCAAACAATATCTCCCCACCTACCTTTGCGGCACGCGCATCCGTATCAATGAGCACGCCTTTCGGGGTGGAAAGTACCGCCGTACCCGAACCATTTCGAATTGGATGGATCTCGCGAGCTTTGGTGTACATTCGTTTTGAAAGACGCGAAACGCGTTTGACCGAAGTAATCGGCTTCGCTTCTTCGCCAGAGGGAAGCGCGATTTCGATCTGACGCCCTTTCTTCGCTTTCTTGGCGGATTCGATGTAGCCTTTTTTCTCGAGCGCCGCGGCAATAGCGAGAATGATGCCTGAAGCTGGAAACGTGAAAGAATCCTTGCGAGTGCGACTCGCTATTTTGAGTTTATTCAAGAAATCTGAAATTGGGTCTTGCATACTAGCGGTTAGCGATTAGCGGTTAGCGTCTAGTGAAGTCTCTTGTGACTAATCGCTAAACGCTACACGCTAAACGCTTCTTCTTACCATGAGGACTTTTTAATGCCCGGGATCATGCCCTCATTGGCGTATTCGCGAAAACAGATGCGACAAAGCCCGAAATCTCTCATAAATGCGCGCCTGCGACCGCAACGAAAACAGCGTCGCACGATACGGGTTGAGAATTTTGGCTTCTTTAAAGCGCGTACTCGGGTTGAAGTCTTAGCCATAGTTTCTCTCTCCTTCTCCCCTTTTCAAAGGGGAGATACAGTGGGGTTTCTGCTGAATCAACAAATAAAATCCGCTCCTCGAGCGTGCGGAAATACTAACTAAAGAGGGGTTAAAAGTCAAACGCCGGCCTTCGTCGGCGTTTTTTACATCCCTCTCCCGTAAACAGGTTAGGGGAACCTTAGTTTGAACCGATTTTTATAGCGAAAAATTCCACTCGGGAGAATTCTTCCCGAGCGCCATTTTTCAGGGCTATTTCTTCGTTTTTGCCCCTTCTATCTTGAATGGAAATCCCAAATAGTCGAAATAGGCTTTGGCTTCTGGGGCGGTCTTCGCGGTTGTGACTACCGTGATGCCTAGCCCGAACACATCGCGAAGGTCTTCATCGGAAACCTCGGGAAAGATCGTGTGTTCCTTGATACCGATGGTGATATTCCCTATCTCATCAATCGCCTTAGCCGAAATACCACGAAAGTCTTTGGTACGAGGAAGCGCGATGTTAAGGAGCTTATCAAGAAACGCGTACATGCGCGGACCGCGGAGCGTTACTACGGTTCCAACCGTATCGCCCTGCCTGGTCTTGTACGTCGCAATCGACTTTTTCGCTCCACGCTTGGCGACCTTCTGTCCGGTGATTTTCCTGAGACGATCCTCAACGATTTCAATTTTTTTCTTGTCCTTAAATGACCCGACACCGGCACTCACCACTATCTTTTGCAGTCGTGGCGTTTGCATGGTGTTGGTATACCCCATTTTTTCTTTCAAAGCGGTAAAGGCCTCTTTTTGTTTTTCTTTTATAGTCTTCATAGCGGTTAGCGGTTAGCGGTTAGAGTCTAGTGACTGTCTTTTTTTGACTAATCGCTAAACGCTACACGCTAAACGCTTCTCTTAAATTTCTTTTCCGGTTTTCTTGCTTATTCGGATCCATTTCTCGCCGACTCGTTTTGTACCCGTCCGAATTGGTTTACCACCTTCCATAAGGGCGACATTGGACGCATTCATCGGCATTGCTTTTTCTATAACCTGCCCCTTCTGACCAGTCTTGCGTGCTTTCTGGTGGCGCTTCAAGAGGTTTAATCCTTCAATGATAACGGTACCCGCCCCATGGAACACACGCGCGATTTGTCCTTTTTTGCCCTTCTCTTTGCCAGAGATAACTATGACATTGTCTCCTTTGCGAATTTTCATACGTAAATGCAAATTAACGAATTCATGCGAATATCCGAATACATGCGAATCAGAAAAGTCTCGAAATCTTATTCTTATTCGTAGCTATTCGTTGATTCGTACCCATTCGAATATTCGCATAATGTTACACGACCTCCGCGGCCTTTGATGTTATCGAATTGAACCCTTTCTCTGAAAGCTCTCGCGGTATGGGGCCGAAAATACGTTTGGCCAGCGGATCCAGTTTTCCCTTTTCAAGAATGACGACAGCATTCTCATCGAAACGGATATAGGAACCGTCCTTTCGTCGGAATGCCTTTCTTTGGCGGACAACGACTGCGTGCAGGACATCTTTTTTCTTTACGGTCTTGCGGGGTTCGGCCTTCTGTACGGAAAGCACCACAATCTCCCCAATTTCGGCGTACCGTTTCTTTGACGAGCCGAGCACTTTGAAAATGCGACCGATCTTTCCTCCGGAATTATCTGCGATTTTGACGATGGCTCGTGGTTGTAACATAGCTTTTTAGCTTCTTGGCTTACTAGCTTACTAGCTTTCTGGAGAGACATAACTCAATCCTTCTAAAAAGCTAATCAGCTAACAAGCTAGGAAGCTAGCTTAAAGTGTTTATCCTTCGACATTGGGCGACATTCGATGATAGTTACCTTTTCTCCTTCCTTCTTGGTATTGCCAGCATCGTGAGCCTTCAAGCGGGTAGTATGCTTCAGGTACTTTCGGTATTTCGGGTGCGGAACAAAGCGATTCACTTCAACCACGACGGTGTCTTTCATCTTGGTCGATACCACCGTGCCGGTGATCACTTTGCCCTGTTTAGTTTTTTGTCTTGTTGTCGTCATGAAGTTTTCTTCTTTGTTTCAGCCTTATCTATTTTTTATCTCCGTCAGCATGCGTGCTATCTCTTTCCGTAACCCTTTTCCCTCCTTCACGTTCTTTTGCTTGCTGCCGGCCATAGCAAAGCGGAAAGCCTGGAGTTTCTGGCGATTCTCCGAAACCAATCGGTTCAATTCATCTGCTGTTTTGGTCTTGAAATCCATAAATAAAAGATACTAATATACCAATGAATACTAATCAAACGAATAGTACTAATAAGATTCAGATATTCATATTAGGTAATTAGGGCGTTTCGTACCCATTCGTATTTGGTATCTGCTATTGCGCTACCCTATCTCAAACTCCTGCTTCCTGCAACTTCATCTCGCAATTACCTTGCTCTTGATAGGTAATTTCGTTCCTGCCTTTCTCAGTGCCTCGCGTGCCATTGCTTCATTGATGCCGTCGACTTCAAAAATCACCCTGCCTGCCCGGACTTCAAAGCAGTATCCTTGTGGATCGCCCTTTCCCTTTCCCATGCCTACTTCCGGCGGCTTCTTTGTAAACGGCATATCGGGAAAGATGCGAGTCCAAACTTTTCCAGCCTTGCCTGCACTTCGAGCGAGCACCTTTCTGGCCGCTTCTATCTGATTTGAGCGGATACGCGCACCAGAGAAAGCCTTTAAGCCAAAGGAACCGAATGATACTTCGGTGCCGCGGGTTTCGACCTGCGGTTTCTTCGGATTATGGCGCATCGTGTGCCACTTGCGGTATTTAACTTTTTTGGGAAGAAGCATGGCTAATCCTCAATCATTAATCCTTCATCCTTAACAAAAAATCTTCAGTCAAGGATTAAGGATTGAAAGTTAATGGTTATTTTCGCTGATTCTTATCAGCGAAAATCTCTCCTTTATAAATCCACACCTTGATACCGATATCTCCGTAGGTCATGTGCGCTCGCTCCCTCGCGTAGTCAATATCGGCGCGAAGGGTCTGCAACGGAATGCAACCTTTCTTAAGTTCTTCGGTTCGTGCCATTTCCGCGCCGCCGAGTCGTCCGCCGAGATAGATTCGTACTCCTTTGACATCACGGTTGGCCATAGTCTTGTCGATCGTCTGCTTCATCACGCGGCGAAACGGAAGGCGTTTTTCAAGCCCCTCGGCAATCATGTGAGCGACAATAGCAGCGTTTGACTCTGGAGAACGGACCTCTTCGATATCCAGCTTCAGATTCTCGATGCCCGAGAGCTTGTTCTTCCTGGCAAAACGTAGAATCTGATTTTTGAGCTTGACCGCTCCTTCACCGCTCTTGCCGATGAGCATTCCGGGTCGCGAGGTGCGGATGATGATGCGAAATAGTTTGGGCCCCCGTTCAATGGCTATATCACTCACATACATGCCACGCAAGCTTTTCCCTAAGAGCTCACGCACCATAATGTCTCCCTTGAGCATCTTCTGGTACTCCCCTCTCACGCCGAACCACCGGGACTTCCAGTCCTTGATGATGCCGAGTCTGTATGAATAGGGATGGACGATGTGAGACATATAACTTATGACTTATTACTGAATAACTGAATGACCCATTTCTTCGAAATCTTTCGTTATTCAGTCATTCAGTTATCTGTGATGAGTTATTCAGTCGAATAAGTAAAATTACTTGGCTTCGCTTAGGATTAAAGTAATTTTACTTGTTCGCTTGAGGATTTGATAGGCGGAACCGTGTGCGCGGGGCATGGAGCGCTTGAGTACGACCCCTTGGTCTACACGAAAATCTTTAATGACAAGTGTGCCTATGTCGGATACTTTCTGATTCTCCTTTGCATTCCCGATCGCGCTCTCCAAAAGTTTTCGAAGCGGTACGGTAGCAACCTTGGGCATAAGCGAAAGGAGTACCCGAGCCTGTGCCACCGTCTTTCCTTTGACGGCATCCGTGATGAGTCGCATCTTGCGAGGTGATTGGCGGTAGTTGTTTAAAATTGCTTTCATGTTAGCTTACTAGCTTTTTAGCTTACTAGCTTTAGGATTTCCTAACTAGCTAGAAAGCTAACGAGCTAATTCCTACTTTTTGGCTTCGGTCGCGGCGGTCTTTGCGGTCTGGGTTGCCGCGATCTCCGCTTCCTTCTTCTTCAGTTCCAATTCTTTTTGCATCTTACCGCCGTGCTTCACAAACTTCCTCGTAAGCGAGAATTCTCCCAAACGATGCCCGATCATGTCTTCATTCACGAGCACTTCAGGAAAATCCTTGCCGTTGTGTACCAAAAACTTGAATCCCAGCATTTCCGGGCTGATAACGCAGGCGCGCGACCATGTCTTAATAGGTCCGGCTGTTTCCGGGCGTTTCCCTGCGAGCTTCTTAATCACTCGAGAATCAACGTAGGGTCCCTTTTTAAGCGAACGGGTCATGGTGCAATGAAAAACCGCCGATTGGCGTTTCGCAATACTAACAGGAATAAGAGTTAAAAGTCAAACCGACCGAGGCCTTTACGAGATAGAGAGTTTGAAAGATTTTCCATTGACTTGCCAGCAGCCTTAACGTAGTTTGTCCTTAGTTCAAACGCCGACCGACCTCAAAACTATGAAAATCCCATTGGTAGCGAACGCCCTTGTATCTGGTCTCACCGTACTTACGGTGCTGCTATTCTTGGGCCACACAGTGCTCTTTTTCGGGAAAAATCTTCAACCCTGGTATTACGACTTATTTCCCACCCCCATGGAACAGTTCATCGCCTTTTTGAGTATTCCCCTGGGAGCCATAGTCGCGTGGATTGCGAAAAAAGTATTTGTTAAATAAATACTTTGTACAGAAAAGCCGCCCCAAATCGGGACGGCTCGTTTTTTTATATTGATTATGACTTCTTTCCGACTTTGCGCCTTGAGATGATGAAGACGTTTGAGTATTTCTTCGGTGTGCGAGTTTTTTGTCCCTTTCCTGATGGCTTGCCCCAGCGAGTCTTCGCGCGCCTAAGTCCTCTTCCCTGGCGTCCTTCACCTCCACCGTAGGGGTGGTCAGGCGGGTTCTGGGCGGAGCCTCGAACGGTTGGGCGGATGCCGAGCCAGCGAGAACGGCCGGCTTTGCCGATAACCACTAAATGATTTTCATCGTTTGACACTGCGCCAATGGAAGCCCATGCCGTGTTGATCACTTTTCGGACCTCGGAGGAGGGAAGCTCGATAAAGGTATAGTCTCCTTCTTGCGCTTTGACCTTCGCGGAGTTGCCAGCGGAACGGGCAATGAGGCCGGGACCATGGGGCTTTAGCGCCACATTGTAAACGAATGTATCAACTGGAATAGCTCGGAGCGGCAAGCGGTTCGCGGGAAGTACCGGAGCCTTTTCTGAAACCATAAATGTAGCCCCGACCTTCACGCTTTGAGGCAAAAGCACGTAACGCTTTTCGCCATCGGCATACACGGCTAGGCCGATAAAACCGCTTCGGCCCGGATCATATTCAATGCTCGCGATACGCGCGGGGATATCGAATTTGTTATACGTAAAGTCAACGTCGCGGAACAGGCGCTTGTGCCCGCCTCCCTGGTGCCTCACGGTAATGCGGCCATAGTTATTTCGACCAACATGACGCTTTCCCCCAGAAACAAGAGATTTGGTTGGGGTGTTTGTTGTCAAAAAATCACGGTAATTGATGCCCGTCATGTGACGACGTGATTTTGTTGTGGGTTTGTAGGTTTTCATAGCTTTTTAGCTCTTTCGCTTACTAGCTTACTAGCTTTCGGAAAGATTTCTGCCTTTCTAAAAAGCTAATCAGCTAACAAGCTAGAAAGCTTCTAGATTACTTCAATTTTATCGCCTTTCTTCAAATACACGTACGCCTTCTTTCCTCCTTTTCGGAAACCGGGGCGACCTTTTACCATGATGCGTTTCGCTGGAATAGTTACCACCGTTACTTTGATCGGGGTCACTTTATAGAACAGGCTCACTGCCTCCGCGATCTCCCGCTTGTTCGCCGTTGTGGAGACTTCGAATACATAGACTCCGCGCTCCGCACCCGCAGCGGCTTTTTCGGTAATATGCGGGCGGCGGAGCACCTCAGGACGGATGTTCCTTTTTGCTGTGCCTGCTTTGTCCTCGACTCCCACAAGCTTTTTGATCGCCGCTTCCTTCTTAGGAGCCACGTGCGCCTCGATATTCTTTTTTAGTAAGTTGAGTAAACTCATAGTCTAAAATCCTTAATCATTCATCCTTAACCTTTAATGTTAAGGATAAAGGATTAAAGATTATTTTAACGAATTCTTATTCGATAAAATGTTGATGCTCTCTTCTGGATTCGCGATCACCACATACTTATAGGTCAGTGCATCAAGCAGATTCAGGTTGCGTGCCTCCCCTACCTTGAGGTTGCTGAAATTTCGGAAGCTCTTTTCAATTTTCGTATCTTTGCCTGGGATGATGAGGTGCGCGGCATTGCGGCTTTTCGCGATTGATTCGTATCCTTTGATTTTTGAGAGGTTGCCGAATACTTCTTTCCCTGCCTTAGTCTTGATCTCTGGCAGTACGATACCCTTAAGGAAAAGCACCTCTCCTTCCTTAAGCTTCCTAGAGAGGACCACATAGAGAGCCTGCCTTTTTAACGCGCGGTTGATCTTGCGGCCATAGTTTTTATCGCTTCGAGGACCGTGTGCAACACCGCCACCAACCCAGATCGGAGATCGTGTTGATCCGTGACGAGCTCGTCCGGTTCCTTTTTGCTTCCAAGGCTTTCGGCCTCCACCGCTCACTTCTCCGCGATTCTTGGTATGCGCGCTCCCCTGTCGCTTGTTCGAAAGCATCGACTGCGATACTTGGTGCACAAGGTCAGCGTTCCACTTCGCGCCGAAAACACTCTCGGGCAATGTAACTTTGCCAGTCTGTTCTCCTTTTTGATTGTAAACAATGTGTTCCATAACTTTGCTTAAATCCGAAATCCGAATATCGAAATCAGAAACAATATCTAAATTCTAAATCTTGAAATTTTAAACATTTCGGGATTTTGGATTTGTCTCGAATTTAGGATTTCGTGCTTCGAATTTCAAGCGGAGTCCCTCTGCGACCTGGCACTGCACCTTCAATCAAAATCAGATTCTCCTCCGGAATCACCTGAACGATTTGGAGGTTCTTTACCGTAACGCGCTCCCCACCCATGCGGCCGGCCATACGCATACCCTTGGCCACGCGGCCTCCGGCCCTCGCGGCGCCACCAATCGCCCCCGGCTCGCGCTCGCTATGTTTTTGTCCGTGTGTGCGACTGCCTCCATGAAACCCGTGTCGCTTCACAACACCTTGAAATCCTTTTCCCTTCGAAATGCCGCTGACGATTACCGTGTCTCCTTTGTTGAATATATCCACGCCAATTTTTTCCCCAACCGTCTGCGTTGCCGGAACATCAAGCCGCCACTCCCTAAGACCAACGAAGCTACCCAATTCCTTCGCATGACCTTTCATCGCCTTGTTAACATTTTTTGGTTTGCGCGAACCCCATCCAAGCTGTACGGCACTGTAGCCGTCTGTCTCAACTGTCTTTATTTGCGTCACGACATTCGGCGTGACAGAGACAACGGTAACCGGACGTGCATTACCCTGCTCGTCCCATACCTGCGTCATATTCACTTTTGTACCAAGTAGAAATTTACTCATATGAGTGAACACATGTCCGCTTCCACCCGAGGGCTTTTGCGTGACAATGGCGGTTCCTGCGTCAATCGTGACATCCGTTCTGGAGCAGTGGCAAGAAGACTACCAAAGAGCCCGAGAAAAGTCAAAACTCGCGTATTGATTCTAAAAGTAACACCGCGGTAGAATGTGAGTATGAATGAAGGATTGCAGCAAAAAGAAACTGCGGAACAACCAAGGCAAATGAATTTGCTCACGAATTTTGATGCGACTTTGCTGTCTATGGCAGAAATAGAGGGGAGAGGCTGGTTACGAGAGCAAGAGTATGATATGTCTAGACCGACAGAAGATCAGCGAGAATATGGTATAAAAGGAGCTTTGAATAAATTAGAGGAAATGAAGGAACGTGTAGGATTCTCCGAAAAAGATATGGACAACAGGAGAACTTCTAGAGCATTCATCATTTACGGATATGGTGGTTATCACCGGTATATTCTTCGCCCCAACGGGGATGTACAATTTCATCGAGGGTTTATGACAGGAGGATATTTAAGCGCGGATGGAAAACGACCTATCGATAGAGGAGAGATGGTTAAAAGAATACAAGGGCTTGGATTTGAAATGTTTGGAGCGTAGTAACGGACCTACAAAAATCGCCTCGCCGAGTGGCGGGGCGATTTTTTAAAGCATTTTGACGTCTATGGTAACTCCCGACGGGAGCGAGAGATTGGTGAGGGCTTCAATGAGTTTTGGTGACGGATTAACAATATCGATAAGCCGCTTGTGCACCCGCATCTCAAACTGTTCTCGCGAGTTTTTATAGACGAAAGATGAACGGTTGACCGTGTATTTCTTGATCTCTGTCGGAAGCGGAATCGGACCTTCAATCACTGCGTCAAACCGAAGCGCGACATCAAGAATCTGTTTGATGGAAGAGTCTAGAATC
>CAZOIN010000034.1:0-1631 GCA_964579985.1 uncultured Candidatus Saccharibacteria bacterium | reverse complement strand
CGCCGCGAAGCCATGAAAGGTGTGCAAACGCACTTCATCGGCGCGGGAGCCCATGATATCGCGGAGCTTCTGCCTCATGGCTTTCACGCCCGCTTCGGTAAAGGTGATTGCCAAAATCCCCGACGGCGGCGTGTCGGTTTTCCGAAGTATCTGCGCGATCCGCAAGGTCAGCACAGTCGTCTTCCCCGTCCCCGGCCCGGCAATTACCATGACCGGCCCTTCTATCGTATCCACCGCCTGCTTTTGCGCCGCGTTAAGCTTGTGGTACTGCTCAAAAAAACGCGCATCACCCGTGTTTTCTGGATTCGCTTTTTTCCTTTTTTTTACTTCACGTTTCGGAATCTTTGCCGCCATGCCGAGAGTATACCCCCACACCAACTTTGAAACAAAGATAGGTATGGCGGTATATCATGCAGAAAATATTTCATACCTAATTCTTGAAAAATAAGATTGACAACCAAAAGTCCTGCACTATACTACAAAAAGAGTACACAACACATGCTGGTTCTTTTACAATCCAGCATCACACACTCGGAAAGGAGGTGAACGGTATGAAAACTGATGTGAATATGTCTGCAGTTGAGGTTGAGGGGATGGCGATTGTCTCGAAAAACAAAGAAGACAGTTTGGCTATGAAGCGCAGGCCAGGCCATCCTCGCAATGGAATCCCTAAAGCGGGGAAATTCGCTACGCCGATTGAGGGAGAAACAGTGGAAGGGGGGGAAAGAAACTGTGAATTTCCAACCATGCTAGATTCATTCTTTAAGAAACTCGGCGGGGCTGAAGCTAGAGTGCTTTCGCGTTCGGAGGTCATTGATTTAAGTAAGCAGATTATTGAGCGCAAAGACTCCAGAGCTAGGACCGGGGCGCAGGTAGAACTTGCCTGGCACAATCTTAAGTTGGTGGTCAAGTTGGCGAAGGTTTTCTGCAATCGAGGACTTGAATTTGAAGTTCTCATTCAGGAGGGGGTTATTGGTCTTATTCGGGCAGTCGAGCTTTTTGACTATCGTAAGGGCTTTGCATTCAGCACATACGCGCAGTGGTGGATTCGTCAAGCTATGCTTCGAGCCATTGCCAATCAGGCAGCAACGATTCGAGTCCCGATCAATGTTCCTGGAGCGCAGAGGAAAGTCTTTGACTGCGCCGAGAAACTTGCCAAAAAGTTAAGTCGGCCTCCCACAGAAGCCGAAATTGCGAAACGCCTCAAAGTGAAGCCGGAGGTAGTCAGGAGACTTTTGGACTTTAGGCGTCCCAAAATGCTGCTGCTTGACAAGTCAATTGACAATGAAGATGGCGAAGGGAATCAATACGATAATATTGCTGACGAGCAGGCGGAAGACCCGAGCGAGATAACGAATCGAGCGATGTTGCATGACTCCCTGCTGAGTCTCATTGAGAGGCTCCCATCACGGGAGCAAAGCGTAATTAAATTGCGCTTTGGGTTCGAAGGTGGAAAACCACACACGCTCGAAGAAGTGGGGCAGAAATTTGGCGTAACCCGCGAACGCATTCGGCAGATTCAAGAGAAGGTTCTACGCAAGCTTCGCACTAGGGTTCTGGGGCGGGATCGATTTGGCTACAGCTAATCGTTTCTCCGGCGTGTTATGGGTAAATATCTATAGCCGTCGCTT
>CAZOIN010000033.1:0-10060 GCA_964579985.1 uncultured Candidatus Saccharibacteria bacterium | reverse complement strand
TCCACTCCCAATAATTACATTGTCATCGGAAAAACTCTCACCAACGGCCGGACAAGCGACTGGATGCCGCCTCCAGGCACCATCTATTACGGCGACAGTAGCGCCACAGGCAACCCCAACGGCGTCCGCTGGCTCGCTGATTTTAAAACGGATTATCCGGCACCACTCTGCTATGTTGGTGTAACGCTCAAAGAAACAAAGAACGGCGACTCCTCAACGTTTACCTTCCTTGCCGCAACTATCACATCCGAAGACGCCTCTCCTTTGGTCAATCAATACTATGCCGAAGAGCCGTCACCATTTAGGGTTGAAACGCTCGACAGTTATAGAACTCCCACAGGCAAGTATGAACTCTGGAGCGGTCGCTACATCATTGCCGAAACTTTCAGTAATCCACCCCAAGGAGAACTCATTGAACTTCCCGATGCTATGATTGACCTCTTTCTTCCCCTCGACCGAAACGTCCGTTCCTTAAACATCTTCCAAGGCACCTCCACCACCCCCATCTCCTCCGTTCCCCTTGATGAAAGCATTTTGGTGTGTGTCGCGAGAAGTTAAGATATGTAACCTTAAAATAATTTGACAATGTATACCAACAACAAACTAAATTTCTCAACTCTTTCCCCAGTGTTTTCTTGCGCGGTAGGCGTTTGTTTTTTTCTTGTTTTAAGTGCCATCGTGCCGCACTCCGCGCTTGCCTACCCAATTACCTCTCTTGAAACCCCGTGCCAAACAGCTGAAGGAATTCAGAAACCGTTTTTGACCCAATGCACCCCCATTGGCTATTTGAATGATTTTTCCGGTCCCGTGGGATGGGAATGGAAGAGTTTTCAAACAGCCGAGCGTTCATGTGCCGCCGACGCTCCAGATAGGTTTCTCGGACCTGTTAATGATTTGAACAACCCCTGGAAAACTACTGATGTGCGTCCTCCTTCTCTGACTGCAATCGATGTGCAGTGTGCCTCTCAAAGCAGAGTGTGCGCATCAGCATATTTATGCGTACCAAATAGGTGTAATGATGTTGACAAAGACGGCGCCTACCTTTGTCCCGCCAATCAATGTTTGAATTCTTCCCTAAACCCAACCCTTTCCAAACCAGTCTATCTACAGCGCAACACCTGCGCGACACAGGATTGCGACGATACTGACCCCACTGTTTTTCCTGGCAGTATACCAAAAGGGACGGACATAGTAAGCGTATCGGCAATCATTGATCCCGCGTATGTCGCACAGCAACAGACAACAAATAAATTTACACCAACAACAAGTAATGTTTTTACTCCCCTAAAAATCACCATAACTATTAAACCCTGCGTCTATGGACCACCCGCTTTCCCCGCAGATATTTCGGTGGTTGTCCCGACGGTTAGCGGGACTGAAGTGATAAGCCTCGGCACCTTTACCTTCACCCAGCTTACTCCAGGATCGAATACCTACACCACGGGCGTATTCGTGGGTGCTCTCTTCTATACTCAAGTAGAAAAAGTAATCGCTAGTATTGTCTCTACCGGGTTAGGAGAAAACCCTGTGACTTTCCGCATTACGCCCCAGACCATAAAACCAAGTGGCTACAAAGATTTCTCATATGGCATGACGAATTGCATGCAGACGTATGGGAGTGGTCGGCACAAGATAGTGTATATGCGCGATGATACGGCATTCTACACACAGGAAATTGGTTGGAGTAAACTGGCACTCTCGGGATTTAACTCCATAGAGCCGCTCAAGAAATACCAGACCGAGTTTTCGCATTTTGTTGATTTGAAGAAACAGGGCTATACTTTTGCGTCAATTCGTTCTTCCACCATAGGCAAATTGCGGAAAACCAGTTCTTGTGGTTTTTGGAATTCCATGTATTTTGGCACTTACCTTGATCCGACACAACCGGGTGGTAATGGGAATGGCTGGACCCCAAATGAACCTCTGGGTCTCGCTATTATACAGAATGGAGGTTATGACAGTTTGACACCATATACGTATGTCCACGAATTTGGTCACGCATTCGCTGGATTAGCGGATGAGTATTCGAGACGCTCTAGTGCCTTCGATTTATATGATGTAATAGGGGCCGCAATGCCGCATTGTTCATTGAAACCGACAACAGATTACAGCGCGACCCCCAGCCAAACGGTACCCAGTGGGTTGTATGGGAGTGTCGGGTTTGAGGGCTGCACATTCTCATCTCCTTTTCGTCTTACTTCTATCACAAGCAGTACCACCCCACCTATTAGTATCTTCAGACCATCTAGAGATAGCATTATGCGTTCCAGTGACGTTCTCGATTCGAGTGGTAGAATCGGAAATGCAACTGGTTACAACGTCCAATTCAACGTCGTAAGCTGTGGTCATTTGCTTAAACATATTAAACACACGGCAACCGCCAAAGAAAATTTTGCTGAATGCGCCGCCATGCCAGGCATTATTCCCGTCGGGCAGTAAAGAATCGTAAAACGAAGATCGAAAAGTTTAAAACTAATTTCAATCTGATTCCGTAGATACAAAAAAGACCTCGCGCTTCCGCAAGGTCCTTTAAATTTCGGCGTCCGCTCGCCCTGCCGAGACCTCTGTCAAGGACACACCACCGATCCTTCGTCGACGACATAGTATTCCAGATAGGGCACTATGTCGTTGGTGCCCAGTGTCCCCGTGACCATGTACCACCGACCCTTTTCCTTTGTGATGAATCCCTCCTTTACCCTAAGAGGAAGACGGCCACGTTTGGCAAGAACTTCGAGGTAGGCGTCAACTGCCGCAACTGGCAGCAGATCTTCCTCGGTAAAGATTTCGAAACTCTCAACTTTCCGCGCAAGAAACTGTTCCCTCCCTATTTGTTTGGGCAAGATGAGTTTCCGGACAATGTACGGTTTACCAACCGTTACTAATCCTTTCACCCCCTCGTTTTTGCCAGTAGCGCAGCCCATTATGAGTGTTGCTATCACCATTACCGCGAGGCAAAGAACTGCATGTCTAATTTTCATTTCCACCTTTCTCTTTTTCTGGTTGTTTTGTGTCCAAAGTTTGCAGCCGCCTTATTGCGGCTCGCTACCTTGTCAAGTGTCAAACCCAGCATATCTTAACATGAACAATTCAACCTTGTCAAGGTTTCGTTCAACCTGTTGCCGGCTACATCCTCAAAGCCATCAAAAAAGGCGGCACAGCCAAATCATACTTCCCCGAATGCGCCGCCATGCCTGGGATTATCCCGGTGGGGCAGTGAGAAATCTAAAACTTAAAGCGAAAAACTCGACATTATTCGAGGTTAAGCCCTTTTACCTTATCCCCATACCTGATATTTGACAAGATTTATGGTATCATGGTATCATGAAAACATGAGATTTAAGAGAAAACAAGATATTTCAAAGGAAATTACTCCAAAGAGGGTTTTGGTTATTTATGGCCCGCGACGGGTTGGTAAGACCACCTTGCTCAATGAGTATATAAAGAAGCAATCAGAAAAAGAGATTTTTTATTCAATTGGGGATGATGTCAGTTTGCGAAAAATATTTCAATCTGAAGAACGAAGCAGAATTCTTGAGTTTGCTCGTCCCCATAAACTCATTGCCATTGACGAGGCCCAATTTATTCCGTCAATTGGACTGGGCGCCAAGATGATGATAGACGCCTTTCCGGAAAAAAACATTATTCTCACGGGCTCATCGTCTTTAGATTTGTCCAACAAAATAGGCGAGCCGTTAACCGGCCGGCATTTTACTTTGACGCTACTGCCGCTGTCTCAAGGCGAAATGGAAGTAAGTCGGGTTGAACTCAAATGGGATTTGGAAAACTTTCTCATATACGGTTCCTACCCTGAAGTTTTGAATGAGCCGGATATTGAGAAAAAGAAAAAAATACTGACCGAATTGATCTCATCGTATTTATTCAAAGATGCTTTGGCTTTAGAAGCCGTGCGTGCTCCGGATACTTTGCTAAATATTGCCAAATGTCTTGCTTTTCAGGTTGGTAACGAAGTGTCCATAAATGAAGTTGCCAAAACGGCCGGGACTGACGTCAAAACAACGGCTAAATATTTAGATTTGCTGGAGAAAATGTTTATTATCAAAAAGATTCGCGGTTTCAGTCGCAATTTGTGCAATGAAATATCAAAAAAAGCCAAATATTATTTTCTGGACAACGGCGTGCGCAACGCCGTCATCTCCCAGTTCAATCCTTTGTCTTTGCGTAACGATGTCGGCGCATTGTGGGAGAATTTCATCTTCATGGAATTACTAAAAAAAAGTACCATTGAGGAAACTTTTGATACCTATTATTTCTGGCGTACCCACACGGGGCAGGAGATTGACATTATCAAAGAGTCAAACGGGCAATTGTCGGCGATTGAGTGCAAGTGGTCGAAGGATAAGGTCGTAGCGCCGCCTTTATGGAAAAGCGCCTATGGCGGGGCGTCTTTTACTCTTATTCACAAGGAAAATTATCTTGAGCATTTGCTAGGAAAATAGTTGCCAAACTTGTTTTTTTGTTAAAAGGCTTTTAATCTCCCCGCAGAATTCCCCGCGAGCTTGCTGCGGGGATGAATGCGGAGAGTGGGGAAGGGGGGCGGGTAAACGGGTGTTTCCCCGTGGCGGAAAGCAGCGAGTCCGCGAGCGTTGAAAACCGAGGGGTTTTCAAAATAAAAGTCCGCTCGCCTAATACCCCGAGAGCTTGCTGCGGGGATATGGACGAGCGGTTTTTATTTTTCGTTGGTGTCTGGCTCTGGCAACAGATTTCGAAAAAATAACAAAGTCGGGGAAGGTAAATCAGACTACTGAGAACATTGGAATATGGATGAGGATGATACGCTTTCTTTTCGCTCCATACCTTTTTCAATGTCCCCAGTCTTTGTTTTCGGCATAAGCACGGTCACTGCTTTTTCATACCTATGTATTACATTGCAAAGGTGATAATTTTGTATTTGCAACTTTTTTGCGTTTACGGTAAGGTAGACGTGTGAAGAAAACACGAAACCAAATGACAAAAAACGATTTTAGGTTCATGCTCCGCACGCGTGGGCTTAAAGCGACTCCAAGGCGGGTGCTTATTTTGAGGACTCTGGAAAAAGCTAAAAGGCCGCTTCCCGTTGAGGCGCTTCGCGTACTGCTAAAGGGTAGCGTGAATGAGGTAACCATCTACCGGGCGCTTGAGGCGTTGGAACAAGAGGGAATCGTCATGCGGATTAGTTTGCGCAACGCAAGGGGGTATTATGAACTTACTCCACTGGGGAGCGCGCACCATCATCACCTGGTATGCAACCGTTGCGGCGATATCGAGGATGTCGAAGTGCCGGAGCCTAAAGATCTCGAAAAAACCATTCTCGCGCAGTCGAAGAATTTCAAAGAAATCACGTCGCACTCTCTGGAGTTTTTTGGAAAATGCCGCGCGTGCGTGAGAGCATAATTTAATACTAATTTCTTTACTATGATCTGGGTATATGCATTGACGGCAGTGGCGATCGTGAGCCTCGTTTCCTTTTCGGGCCTCGCGGCGATCGCTATGCGCGAAGTTACTTTGAGGCGCATTGTGTTTATACTCGTGGGTCTTGCGACGGGCACATTGTTTGGCGATGCGCTACTGCACCTCATTCCGGAAGCGCTTGAAAGTAGACTGGGCCAGACGGTGACGGGGATCATCGTCATGTCTGGCATTCTTCTCTTTTTTGCGCTTGAAAAATTTCTACACTGGCATCACTCTCATGGCGAACATGAAGAAAGTGAAGATACATTGGCCCGCCACGATCATCAGCCAAAGCACCTCGGCGCGCTTATCTTAAGCGCTGATTTTGTCCACAATGCAGTGGACGGTATTATCATTGGAGCGAGTTTCCTCATAAGTAAAGAGATAGGTATTGCGACGACCGTGGCTGTTATCATGCATGAAATCCCCCAGGAGATCGCGGATTTCGGGCTTTTGATTCATGCGGGATGGAGCCGTGCGAAAGCCCTTCTGTGGAATTTCTTTTCGGCCCTCTCCGCGTTTTTGGGAGTAATTCTGGTGCTGCTTT
Organism: uncultured Candidatus Saccharibacteria bacterium; assembly: GCA_964579985.1. Taxonomy (GTDB): domain Bacteria; phylum Patescibacteriota; class Minisyncoccia; order Phycocordibacterales; family UBA10002; genus UBA10002. The sequence goes on along the minus strand of CAZOIN010000033.1, from coordinate 4,065 downwards.
TGGGCGAGGGGGTAGAGCTCTTTGTGCCGGCCGCGGCCGCGTTTACTGCAGGCGCGTTCATCTACATCGCCGGTTCGGACCTCGTGCCTGAACTTCATAAGACGCAAGGGTTCGGGAGAGCCGTGACTCAAATTCTCGCGGTAGTGCTGGGGTTTGGCTTGATGCTCTTACTGCTCGTCATGGAGTAACTCTTCGCCCCTCGCAAAGCCTCGGGACTTCCAATTTCTAACTCGTTCCGCTCGAAGAAATTTAGGTCGCCCCTCGCAAAGCCTCGGGACTTCCAAAACCATGGTCGCTGCGTTCCTTGATTTTGAGTCGCTTTCCTTTCTTACCGATTCTGTTAGCCTGAGAGGCAGAAGGCGATACCTATGAGACTTTTTTTCTGTTGCATATTTTTGCTGTGCTGTTTCGATTGCACTCATGCGCGAGGCGAACAGAAGAAATCTTCTGAAGCCCCAAGAATTACTAAGGCAGAGCACCACTACCTCATCACCTACGGAAAGTTCCGTAAAAAGGTGACCACCTTTTTCCACTTCTCGGAGAAGGCCACGGCAGAAAACTTACGTCCGCACATAGCGGCCTTTCTCACATTTCCTCGGTCGGCTTCATGGGAAGAGATGCTGCAGGCCCCATTGGTTAAGCGGTTCTGTACGGAAAAACGGCGAAAGAAATTCGTCACCATCTTCCGACTGAAACCGGAGGCAACCTGGGTCGAGTTAGGACTTCGAGTCGAGGAGCTGTGGATGCAGCTCCGCGCATCCTAATAAATTCTCACATTTCGAGACGACCACATGGCCGTCTCTGTTTTTTATAGGTCTATGCGTTTTGTAGTATACTTAAAGCATGGCTTACTATATTCTACTCGCCTTAATCGCCGCAGTCGTTCAAATAGCTTCGGTGTATTTGCTCAGAGTGGGAATACTCACGTCTTTTATGTGGGCGCTTCCGTTCATTTTGATCCATCAATATTTATTTTTGTATAATTACACCCAAGCTCCCAATTTTACTTTGATCTGGTTTATCACCACAGCGATCACCAGCATCCTTAGTTTTCTCCTCGGATATGTAGTCTTGAAAGAGCCGGTTAGTTCGTATCAACTAGCTGGAATCGCCCTCATTGTTATTGGAGTTATTTTTCTTAGATTGTAAATCGTATGGTACTTGAATCTGCAGGGCGTTAGGTATGTCGAACACCACACCACTCAATTGGAAACTGAAGGGTCTGTACTATCTTACGCAGATAAGCGGGCTTATCGTGCTTGCACTGTTCGGTGTGGCCGTATACCTCTATCCTAACTATTTTATCTTCTTGAAAGATCCTAGGGCGATCGTGCTACTCATCTCGGTGATTTTTCCGCTCCATGCTCTCCTGTTCGCGCTTCGCGAAATGACCCGAAGAAAAGTATTTTTTGTAGTAAGCCGTTACCTATGGGTCTTCTTTTTTCTTTCCGCAGTCTATATTACTGGTGGCGTCCACAGTTCATTCCTTTTTCTGCTTATATTTCCGCTTCTCGTATCAGCGACCGACCTTGATGAGCATGCAACTCGCAACATCGGCATCACGTTAACCCTCTTTTTCGCCGCTCTCATCGTGCTCGATCCGGTGTCACTTCAGGATACTTCTGCTGTGGTCAAACACGCCACGCGCACTATGCTTTTCGGTGTTATCAGTTACTACGTGTATGCAATCGTTAAAGAAACCCTGCGGCAAAAATATGAAAAAGAGGAAACCAAGCGCAAATTTTCCGAGCTCCTCGAACTCGACAAAGTAAAATCAGACTTTATCACCGTTGCCCAGCACCAGCTGCGTACACCACTTTCAGGAATTCGCTGGGGGCTTGAGAATGTACTCGCTGACATTTCTGTTAAGCCGGAGAGTCGCTCAATTCTTGAGGGCAGCCAGAAAAAAGCCGACGATGCCATCGCGATCGTCAATGAAATGCTTAAGACTGCGGAGATGAAAACCACGAACTTTAAACTTGAAAAAAAATCTATTGAATTAGGGGCACTTATCGCGTCAGCAATCGATGAGTTAAAGTATTTAATTTCACGTAAACAAGTAACCGTCTCATACGCTAGGACAGCTGGAATCTTGGTACAGGCCGACCAAAAGTTTTTGAGTGTCGCACTGCTCAATATTTTGGACAATGCCATCCGCTATGCTCCAAACGGAAAAGTCACCGTCACGCTTAAGTTTGAGCAAGGAAGAGCCGAAATAATCCTTGCGGATAACGGTATTGGCATTTATCCCGATGATCTTCCATATCTTTTTGAACGATTTTATCGCGGCAAAAACGCCATATCCGTCGATCCGAATGAAAGCGGTGTGGGTCTCTACATTGCAAAGCAAATTATCGAGAAGCACGGCGGCACCATTTCGGTGGATTCACAGTTGGGAAAGGGGACGACGGTGCGTATCGTGCTTTCGTGACATTACGGGGCGACCACCTTCACATTTTTGCAAAACCGGCCAAGATAAAATAGTATAGGCCTGCTGAAGTAATGCCGTTGTAGCTCAGTTGGCAGAGCACGTCATTGGTAATGACGAGGTCCCCAGTTCAATCCTGGGCAACGGCTCAAGCTGCGAAGCAGATCGGGAGGATTTTTGAACTTACGTCCACTTTCTGATTTGATTTTGGTCGTCAGAAGGTGTAGTATTGGACGTATGTTAAACTCCAAGAAACCACGAAAGCCCTGTCTTATTTGTGGTAAAGAGCCGGCTCGAGCAAGTTATACGTATTGTAGTAACATCTGCCAGTTAGAATACCAATATCAGTTATATATTCGACAGTGGATGGATGGAAAAGTAAGCGGTTTACAAAGTATTGGTACAGTTTCGCCCTACATCAAAAGATATTTACGGCGAAAATTTTCCAACAAGTGTGCGTTATGTGGTTGGTCGAGGGTTAATATTAAAACTGGTCGTGTTCCACTGGTCGCAGACCATATTGATGGTAACTGGAGAAATAATGTTGAAAGTAATCTTCGTTTGCTGTGTCCAAACTGCGACTCTTTGACTTCAACTTATGCAGGGCTTAATCGAGGGAATGGAAGGAAAAATCGAGTGTTGAGTAATAGAGTTAAGGAAGGTCGTTTGTTAGTGAATTAAGCCAAAGTAGCTCAGTTGGTAGAGCGGCGGTATCGTAAACCGCAGGTCGCCAGTTCGATCCTGGCCTTTGGCTCCCGATGGAGAACGCAAACTGCTTTGCGTTTGTTCGGAATTGCAAGACTTTTCCTTATCGAGCCTGCCTGCAGTAGGCAGGTCTGCGAGATGGAAAAGTACCTGACTAAGTAGTAGTCAATTCTGGCCATCGGCTTCAGAATATTCTCACCTCTCAAAGGGAATTTTATTTTAGAAAATAGGCATTTTGCCTACACCTGTTAAAATTTAGTGAAAACTAGAAATTGTCATCCATTTTGAATTACATGACAATTCAGGAACCTGCGCTTTCCCCAGCGGTTTCTATTTGTCTGGACTGATACTTGCAGTTTTTCTATTTTTCGATACTCTAGCACTTACACTACTGCAGTCTTGGTTGAAAGGGTTTTTACCCAATGCCGAAAATTGTTGTGCGCCATGCTTTATGGTTTCCATGACGGTTTGGGAGCCGAGATGTCCTAGTAGTGTTTTTGTCGCCGAAGGGAGTCCACGGTCGAATCGTGTTGCAACTTAGGTTGCGCACTTTTGACCACCTTTCGGCGGCATTTTTCTTGAATGGGGGTAAAAGCTTGCGATAATAAACTCCATTTCTGATTCAAGTGCTTCCTAGATTCTGGTATACTCATTTTTGCTGGTCCAAGGAGGTTACCTACGCTTGCATAAGGTTTTGGTGACAAGCGTAGAAAATATCCAGTCGTCCCCGCTATCTTCTGCGGGGACTCTTTTTGTAGAACCCATCTCAAAATAAATGGCGTAACAAGCTTTGAATTACGAAACGCCCCGTTTCTGTCATCCTCGTCCCCGATCGTGGCCGAGGACAGGCTACTGCGGGGATCCAGAGTGTGGCTCATTGTATAGGTCTGGATTCCCGCCTACGCGGGAATGACAGCTTAGAATGTTAGTTT
>CAZOIN010000032.1:0-2281 GCA_964579985.1 uncultured Candidatus Saccharibacteria bacterium | reverse complement strand
GGATGAAAATAGAAGTCATTAAAGATAAATTGCAGGGGGTGATGAGTAAGGCACAACGTCTCGCCGGGAAGCATCTTTCACTTCCTATTCTTTCTCATGTACTTCTCATTGCTACGCGAGGGTCGCTCGTGGTGCGTTCGACCAATCTTGATATGGGGGCGGAGTACACGATTCCGGTGAAGGTTGAGAAGGAGGGATCAGTCGCCGTTCCTGCGAGCGTATTTTCTTCTTTTATTTCAAACTTAGGTACGGTAAGAGGGGTGGTTCTCGAAGTAACGGACGGCAAACTCACGGTTTCAGCCGAGGGAGTAAAGGCTGTTATTAACGGCGCTAATAGCGATGATTTCCCCACCATTCCCAAAGCCGAAGGCCCCTCCTTTTCCCTGGACCCACAGACGCTGCTTAGGGGTTTTAAAGCGGTACATTATGCGGGAGCCCTCGGAAATCTGAAACCGGAGCTTTCCTCGGTCTATCTCTATCATGATGGTGAGGAACTCGTCTTTGCCGCCACTGATTCGTTCAGACTTGCCGAGAAAAGAATCCCGTTTAAAAAAGCAGCTACCACATTCCAGTCCGTTCTCATTCCCATCAAAAATGTCGCCGAGCTTATTCGCATGCTTGAAGAGGAAAAAGATGAAATACGCGTGTTCATTGGCAAAGGTCAGCTGTCAATAGAGGGAAACGGTTTGCTCTGCACATCAAGACTCGTCGAAGGTTCTTTTCCCGATTACCGGCAGATCATACCCAAAGAGTGGAAGGCTGAGGCGGTAGTGCTTAAAGAAGATCTACTCGGAGCTCTCAAGCTCACCTCGCTTTTCTCAGACCGCTTCAATCAATTGCACATTCATCTGGAACCGAAGAAAAAGCTCCTTGAACTTTCAGCTCGAAGCGGCGAACTTGGAGAAAGCAGCTCATCATTCCACGCGGCGCTCCAAGGGGAGACGATACAAAGTAATTTTAACCATCGGTATATCGCCGACTGCCTGAACGCCATTTCCGCAGACAGTGTGGCTTTCAGATTCAGCGGAGACAATCGTCCGCTCCTTATCGGCGGCGTAGGGGATCAGTCCTTCCGGTATCTGGTGATGCCGATGAACCGGTAGGAGAAAATCTCGAATATCTAATTTCGAATATCGAAAAATACTTAATACACAATATCAAAAAAAGTTTTTCTTTTCCCTTATTTTTTCTTTGGTATTCGATATTTTTCGAGATTTGATATTCAAGATTCGAAATTAACTTTTTGGTTTTGGGGGGAGAAGGTTAGTCTGTAACGGTAAACATCATTGAGGCGTGCCCTTTGTTTTGAAAGACGTCATACACCACGGCGGTAAGCTCATTTTCAGAGCTAAGCGTTGCCTCAACGTCAGCCGGCGAGAATGAAAGTTGCCACGGCGCTCGGGAGCTTGAGCCGATAAAGAGATTATTCACAAAAAAGTGGACTCGCGATATCGGGAAGCGAGATGATACAGTAACTTGCAGCGCTACTTTGTCGAGTCTGCTCAAAACAGAGCCTGGTATTGGACTTGTGATCGAGACCAGCGGAGCAAATTCAGGCTGGTGCAGGTCATCGGTTGCCGGGGAGAGTGATTCCACGGTTTCATCGGAAAGTCCCTGTTCTCCGGCCCACTTTCGTACCGCATATTCCCAATGCTCAAACTGCGGGTCGGTTTGCGGGGCCGTTGTTCTCGGAACCGTGGGGTTATTCTTGTCTATCCAGTAGAGGATAGAGTGTATTTCACGAACCGCACGCTCTTCGCGGAATTCGGGAGGGGTGAACTCTGTCGCGCGTTTTCCGGAGAGCTTGTCTACAAAGTAGGTTTGGTTTCCCTGCCACAGACCTCGGAGGACAGGCGGAAGCGAGTCGGTATTTTCCTCAGCTGGCCTTTGAAAGGATTCGGGCGGGATACGTTTCAAGGCCTCGTTCATAAACGCATTCCACAGGGGGGCGACAATGTAGGCTGCCACTTTATGCATCGCCCGGTTGTCATTGTTGCCGGCCCACGCGCCCACAACAAAGTTTGGGGTGTAGCCGACTATCCATGCGTCACGGAAATCATTGGTGGTGCCGGTTTTGGCGGCGACGTCGCGCCCGGGGAAATAGAGAGGCGAGTTCGCGCCGAATGCGAGCGTCCGCGCTTTGTTGTCCGACAGCATGTCGGTAATTTTCCTAGCGGTTTCCTTTGGAAGAACCTCTACCGGCCGGTCACGCCATTCTTCGACTACTGTTCCATCCTTGTTCAGAACGCGAAGAATACCGGTCGGTTCGCGCCGCAATCCT
>CAZOIN010000031.1:0-3466 GCA_964579985.1 uncultured Candidatus Saccharibacteria bacterium | reverse complement strand
CGACGACCGTATTGAAATCCATTTTTCTTCGTCAGTCTTGACCGGCATTTGGGGCAGGGATACCCTCTTTTTTACAGCGCATTGTAGCTATGTATGCAAACACCTAGTAATGAGGCCATGATACTACAATTCCAGCCTCTTAATTTTTTCTTTAACTCGAGTTTTGCTATCGCTTCAATAGACGACACCGACGGACTGAAATGTTTGACCGACTTCTCCGTGCGTGTCTTGAGCAGGAGGAAACCCCGCTTTCTGCGTTAACAGGATAGGCATTTTTTAAAATGGAGTAGCTTATTCTGATAAGCCGAGGGATTTCTTCCTCCCCTCCTCAGTTGAGGAGGGGAATTAAAGGGGCGGTGGTGTTTCTTTTGTTTCTTCCGAATCGTGTCCTCTCCGCCCCTCAATTGTGTCAAAATGACGCAATCATTAGCCCTAAAAACAAGGCTTTTTCGCTAAAATCATTGACTTATAGCGTATACTGTGCTATTCTATCGGCAGTGAGTTCTTAACTTTGGAACAGCTTCCTGACTTCCCTTCTCCCAAGTCTTTGCAGGCGGTATCGTGGCTCTGAACATGTTCGGAACCAGCATTCCGCTTGCAAAACGCAACGGATTCACAAGAGGCGATACAACTTCGTCTTTTGAGAATTTCGCCCGTGTTGTCTGAAAGTCCGCCATTTGGCGTTGTCCCGTGTTCGTCCTATTGACGAACATCGGTTTACTGCGAAAAATCTGTCGCAGGGATAACATGGGTAGTCGGTTCGGAGGAAACGGAGAAAAAATGAACTTAAAAATCATAAAGACAATCGAGGCTCTGATTGGGGAATATCTGAGCTCCCCTCAAAAGGAGAAAAATCTCCTTGCACTCGAGAACTTGATACATTGGACCCTGCGACCCGGGTACCAATCGTACGCCGTTGCGGCGGAAATCCGCCACACGGCAAACCGACTCTTTCGCGAAAATGGCATCAACCCCATTTTCGTAGACGGACCAACTCCTGGGGAGTTGGTGGCGGCTCGCAGGGCCAAACTATCGGCCACGGTGCGGCGTGCACAACACTCGCACTATTGAGGGGACTGGAAAGTTACCCTCGCAAAAACTTTCACAGAGGCTCACGTTCGATTAATTTCGGACGTGAGCTTATTTTCTTATTTATACACACTCCCCCGAAAATCAACCACTTCAACCAAGATCCGCTTTTCGTAAAATCGATGGAGAAAATGATTCGTATTTTGCCGGTGCGAACCCGAAAATGTCCCGACTATACGCCTGTCATATGCCGTAAATCCAAAGCAACCGTTTCACCGGAAAACTTCAGGATTGCTTTGGAAATCTGTGCGGTAACAAACGTATCGGCGAGATGGTTGCGAGCCAAGAACTTTTCTGCTTGCCGCGACAATGTAATCTGCCACCCCATATTTACATCGTGACGCGCAGTGTCCGTACCGAGCGCCGAGATGGTTTTTTATAGAGTCTTTCAATATTTCTCTGCTCCTTTTTTGAGACAAGCGGAAGAAGCAAGGCGCGGACACGCGACATCTCGGCCTCAATTGCTTCACGAACATTGTTTCTCGCAAGTATTCGTATTTCATTTTCCAGCATCGTAATCATGTTAGGTACATTATCACAAATAGCAACTGTTTAGAATTCGATTTCGACTGATTCACCGAGTTGCGGCACATATGTCTCGATGCCGGCGTAATCCTTAATGCGCTGGGCAAGAAAGAGCGCGAAGCGGGGTTCTCCCATGACGAAGAAAAAAATGCAGGCACAGGAAGCGAAAATGTGCTAGAATACCTCCATGAAGACCGCGAAAAAGCATTGGTCAGTTGACGAAACCGAACTTAAAAAAGATCCTGAACGCTATGCTATATGGCGGCTGGAGCAACGCATCAACTTTGGTCTAGGCGAGCAAAAAATAAACAAAGCGGAACTCAAAAAGTATTGGGAACAAATAGACATAGACCCTTTCAAGCGCAAGGCGCTTTCCCTCGCCCTCTCTTAATGTGCCCATTCTCTCCGAAAACCAAGAGAAAGTACTCGCGCTTATTGCAAATGACGTACTGCTGACCGGTGCGTTTTACCTGACGGACGGCACGGCGCTTGCCGAATACTATTTGCGTCATCGACTTTCCGAGGATTTTGACTTTTTCTCGGAGCAAGAATTTGATCCGCAGGCGATTTCTGCTTTCTTCAAGAAGATTCAGAGCAAGGTCGGCATCACCTCGGTTAGATACGAACAAAGCTTCAATCGTAATCTGTTCTTTTTGGATGTCGGAACCGCCCGGATAAAAACCGAGTTCACTTACTTCCCTTTCCCCCGTATCGAACAGGGGTCACACATCGGCAAGCTTTCCATTGACAGCCTGCTCGATATTGCCGTCAACAAAGTCTTTACGATTTACCAGAAGCCGCGCTCCCGCGATTTTATTGACCTGTATTGCATTCTGCAAAAAGAAAAAGATCTGACGCTCGACGAACTTGTCAAAAAGGCGCAAATAAAATTTGACCACTATCTTGACCCGCTTCAGCTCTCGGCACAGTTCGTCAAAGCGGAGACGCTCAAGGATTACCCGTGTTTACTCATCCCGCTCCCTGAAAAAGAGTGGCAATCGTTTTTCTTGCGAGAAGCTAAGCGAATCGGTAAAACACTGATGGAATAAGTCCTTGTGTTTCAGTTTTTAGCATTTGCTCACGGCCGTGAGCAAATGCTAAAATCGCGCGTCAGTCTCGCATGTGCGAAAAACCAAACTGGATTCCCGCCTCCGCGGGAATGACAGACTTTGTCTCTTCATCTAAAAGCTATAAGCTGATTTCCACACGCTCCCCTGCCTCGGGGACGTATGTTTCGATATTGAAATTATCCTTAATGCGCTGGGCGAGGAAAAATGCGGATTTGGGTTCGCCCATGACCACAAAGATTCTTTCAGCTACCTCAGCATCTTTCGATGCGAACTCAAGCAGATGGTCGCTGTCCATGTGCGACGAGTAGCCGGTAATCGTTTCGATGCGAGCCCGAACGGTGATGTCTTCATGGTTGATGCGAATATGCTTAACTCCTTCTTGAATCTGCCGACCTAAACTCCCAATAGCCTGATAGCCGATGAATAAAATAGTGTTGCGGGAGTCGCCGAGATACCTGCGCTCATGGTCCAAAATACGCCCGCCAGCCGACATACCGGAGCCAGCGATAATGATTTTCGGACTGGGCTCACGAAGTATCTCCGATGACGCGCGGGAATCCATAGTTATCCGCAAGTTCGGAAAAGAAAAGATGTCATCTCCCTTTCGCAAACGCATTTGAGCTTCTTCATTAAAAAACTCCGTATAGCGCCGATAGACATCGGTTACTTTGATCGCAAGCGGAGAGTCCAAAAAGGTCGGGATCTTCGGGATCTGTCCATGCGCCAAAAGGTCATCCATTTCGTAGAGAAGCACCTGTGTTTTCTCAAGCGAAAAGCAGGGA
>CAZOIN010000030.1:0-3223 GCA_964579985.1 uncultured Candidatus Saccharibacteria bacterium | reverse complement strand
GCCGCCCGAAATCTATAAAGAAACTTTCGAGTTGAAAGGAAATGAAAGGACGGACTCCAAAGAAAAAACTCTATGTGTATGTAGACGAATCGGGACAGGATACTAATGGCCTCCTTTTTGTGGTAAGCGTGCTCCTCGTAGAAAAAGACTTGGAAATGCTCCGTGCCGAACTTGAGGTAATAGAGGTGGAAACTGGAAAGAAAAACACCAAATGGCACAAAGCGTGCCATCCATTCAGGAAAGCATACATCGAGAAAATAAGCTGTCTGCCTTGTCTGCGCCATTCGATTTTTTTCGATAGATTCAAGAATAGTAAGGAATATCTCGAATTGACCGCTTTTGCAACTGCGAAAGCGATTCTTAAAAAAGCCGACGGGGATTACGAGGTTAGAGTGAGCGTTGATGGTTTGAACCGACGGGAGGCAGCGACATTCACGAGGGTTTTGCGTGATCTTCACATTCGCACACGGAGGGTTCGCGGTGTTCGCAAAGACGAAAATGATGCTTTCATTCGGCTCGTTGATGCCATCTGTGGTTTAATTCGAGATGCTCAAGAAAAAAATCAGTGGGCAAGCGACATGCTGGCAAAATTAAAGGAGGGGGGCCTTATTCTTGAACTTTAAGCAACAAAGAAAAACCCCCGTTTAAGGGGGAATAGCCTACTCTGGCAAGCCAGAAATCCGCCATACGGACGGTGTTCGGCAAATTTTTGTGATATAATCTTATCAAAATGGCTTTGTCTGTGTCAAGTGTTCGGTCATTCAGTTATCTGTTATAAGTTATTCAATTTCTTTTTCATATGTCCCGACGAAAAAAAATCATCATAACGTTTGTTGTTGTCCTTCTGCTTGTCGCGCTTGGTGTGTGGTTGTACTTCCTGTGGAATAAACAACCTGTTTTACCTGATGACAGTGGCACCTTCCCGCCGCCTAGCGATGAAATTACTCCGGGAGAGGAAGTGCCAACGGTTCTTCCTCCCGAAGCGCCGAAGGCATTTGAGCCAATCCTCCGCCAGCTTTCCAAGGTGCCGATAGCGGGAGCCGTGCTCGGAGTAAGGAACAATGACGTATTCGCAAGGTACCAGGAACGCGCTACCGGAAATGTCTATGAGATCGGGGCCGCGGGAGACGGGGAAAAGCGGCTCACGAATACCACCATCCCAAGGGTCTACGAAGCTCTGTGGAGCAAGGCGGGGACAGGACTCGTTGCAAGATACGTCCGCGACAATAGCGAGACCATCGAATCGTTCTCCGGTCGCATTACCCCCGGATCGTCCGGAAAAGAAGGAGAGCTACAAGGCACATTTCTAGCGCGCGGTATCAGTGCTATGGCGATAGCTCCAGACGGAGCAAGGCTTTTCTATCTACAAGAAGAGAACGGCGGAGCCTCCGGAATACGTAGCGACTTTTCCGGAAATGGACGAGCCAAATTGTGGGGGTCTCCCGTGAGTGAGTGGCTGGTGGCGTGGCCAACCGCAAGCAAGATTCTGCTTCTCTCAAAACCGTCGGTGCTTGCCTCCGGTATGCTCCTCACACTCGACCCCTCGAGTGGTGCCTCAACGCTTATTCTCCGCAATCTTCCCGGCCTCACCGCAATCATGAATCCAACTGGATCTCAGGTGCTCTACTCAACAAGCGGTGAGTCGAACTTCTCGCTCTTCCTATACAATCTCACGACCGGAAGCCATAGCGCGATCAGGACTACCACGCTTCCGGAAAAATGCGTGTGGAGCAAGGCTGGGGATCGCCTCTACTGCGGCATACCCAAAAGCATCCCCCAAGGAAGCTACCCTGATGTGTGGTACCAGGGGGTTATCTCGTTTGAAGATGAGGTGTGGAGCGTTACTCCCGTGTCGGGAGTCACCGAGCGTATCCTTGATATCAGCGGAAAGCGGGGACTTCCGATGGACCTCATACATCCTGAAGTAAGTCCTGATGAAAAATTCCTTATCTTTACCGACAAAGAAAGCTCCACCTTGTGGAGTCTGCAGATGAAAGAATAACGGATGACCAATAACTGAATAACTTACGACTTGTCACCCCGCATTTTGCGTTTGAATCCTCCCAACTGGTCGGAGATGCTTCGCCCATCTGTTCAATTTCCTTAAACGTCCTCTCCTCAACAAGCGCTGTTTCCCGAAGCGTATCTACGGCTGCAACGACTTCAAATAAGGATCCTAGGGCGATATCGAAGAATCTATTCAGTTCTCCATCTGAATGCTTGCCGCTTCCTTCGGCAATGTTAAGCACAACAGAAAACCCAGCTCGAGTGATTTGGCTACCGATTTCAAACCGATATTCCTTTGGTAGTTTCTTGACAATTGCAAGCAGGAGTACAAACAACTTTCGCGCATCCCTGTAAACTTGCCAATCTAAAAATCTGAATTTTCTCATGGGTGATTCAGTTATTCAGTGATACGTTATTTGTTATTCAGTTCTCTGCTCGACGTACTTAATCACCACTCTACGCCTCTCCCCCTCGCCGACCGACTCGGTTTTTAGGTCGGGAAACTCCTGAAAAAAGGAGTGCACCACCATGCGCTCGTAGCTAGACATGGGTTCAAGCTCGACATTTGTCTTTAAGGAACGCGCTCGTTCGCCCATGATCTTGGCCATGTTTTTGATATTTAGGGCAGCGGCTTCTTGATAGCCGTTCACATCGATGAAAAATGTTCTCTCTCGTTCACTCTCGCCTGACAGACGCCGTCCGGAGACTCTGTCCGGAGGAGCCGTTTCGACAGAGTCTCCTTTCGGTACTCTCTTTGCGATACCTTTTGCTGAAACCATTCTTTTCACCAGGTGGTTCAAGGCCAAAAGATGAGCTCCTTTTGTCCCGATGAGCATGTGAGAATCAGGTGTCTTTATGGAAAAGCGCTCACGACCGTCGGAACTCTCGACTTCGATGCTCTCCATCGACACCTGCATGTGTTTAAGCAGACCGGCAATCAGTTGTTTGATCTCTTCGGTGGTCATAATGTTTACTGAATGACTAATAACAGATGCCTGAATGACTGAATGACAAAGCCTTTTTTTCGGGCGTTATTCAGTTATAGGTTATGCAGTTATGAGTTAGCGAGATGTTGGTGCGTTTTCGCGAGGGACTTCCGTACAATCACCTCCTGCGCGATAGTAAACAGACTACTGGTTATAAAATAAAGCGCAACTGCACCGCTCACGGCGTAGGCAACGAAGGCCATGAATATCGGGAGAATATATTTCATCTG
>CAZOIN010000029.1:0-7696 GCA_964579985.1 uncultured Candidatus Saccharibacteria bacterium | reverse complement strand
TTTTGATAGGGAAGACCGAAAGCAATTGTCTCAGTTCCTCGCTCGTGTGCTCGCCGTCGGGGTTTGCGGAAAGCGCCAATATAACTTCCTTCAGCGTTCCGGCTTTACTCTCTTTTCCCACGCGGGCCTTGAGCTCCTTCAGGCGGAGTGCACCCTCGTTCTTTTTTTCGATAAGCGCTCTTGTGCCGCCGAGCACAAAATACTTCCCGTGGTACACATTGCTTTTCTCCATGGCTTCAAGGTCAGTGTCCTTGGCGACGACCGTAAGCTCGCCTAGCGTGCGATTCGGGTCCCTGCAGATCGTGCAGCGGGAAACTCCCTCGCGCCCCCCGAAGAATCGGAAGCACTCGGAACACTGCACGATGTCTGCTTTAAGCTCTGAAATGAATTCGGCCAGATTTTTCAGGAAGGTTTCGTCTTGGGACAAAAGAAAATAGACAAACCGTTTGGCTTGCCTTGGCCCGATGCCGGGAAACTGACGAAAGAAATCGGCGAGCTTGTTGAAGGAATCCATCTTAAAGAAATACCTAATTTCGAATACCAGTCTACGACTATTCCACTAATATCGAAAAAATCCAATATCGAATATGAAATATATAACTCTGATTGAAAGGGCCTTCATTTTTCTGATTGAGCATTAACTATTTTGTATTTCTCGAAATTAGATATTCGACATTTTCAAAAGGGTTCTGCCTCAGTCGTCTTGGCCTGCCGCTCAAAATCGGCAAAGTCGCTCTTTTCGAGAGAGAGGAACGTCGCCTTTTTTTCGTCGAAATAGAGCTCAATTTTACCCGTCGGGCCGTTACGGTGCTTTTCGATGAGTATTTCAGCTATGTTCGGCCGGTCGGAATCTTCTTTGTACTTATCCTCGCGATGAATGAACATCACGACGTCCGCATCTTGTTCGATGGAGCCGGAGTCTCGAAGATCGGAAAGGCGAGGGCGGCCGCCGCGCTGTTCGACGGCGCGAGAGAGCTGTGAGAGGGCGAGCACCGGGACATTAAGCTCGCGCGCGAGGTGCTTGAGCGAGCGGGAGATTTCCGTCACCTGTTGTACCAAATTGTCGGAGCCACGTGCCGCTGTCGGCGCCATAAGTTGGAGATAGTCAACGATGATTAAACCTAGGCCTTTTTCACTCTTGAGTCTCCGTGCAACCGAACGCATTTTGAGTATGTTGTTGGCCGGCTGGTCATCTATATAGATCGGCGCTTTGGAGAGGCGGTCGAGCGAGTCGCGGATTTTGCCGAATTCATCAACGGCGTTTAGTTTTCCGGTACGCAGTTTCCACGCATCAACGTGCGATTCCGCCGCAAGCATACGGTCAACCAGCTGTTGTGAGCTCATTTCAAGGGAGAAGATGCCGACGGGCACGTTGTGCTTGGTCGCGGCCATACGGGCGATATCAAGCGCAAGTGATGTTTTTCCCATGCTCGGCCTTGCCGCAAGAATAATAAGATCGGATTTTTGAAACCCGGCAAGTTTGTTGTCGAGCTCTCTGAAACCGGTCGGGATACCCCGAAGCTCGTCACCCGACTTATGGAGGCGATCAAGCCGCTCCCACGCTTCGGCCAAGGTGTCCTTGAGCTCGATGAATTTATGCACTCCAGAGCGCTGGGTGATTTCGAAGATGCGCTTTTCCGCACGCTCCATGAGATTCTCCAGGTCTTCGGCCTCTGCATACCCAAGCTCCCCAAGATATTCGGAGGCCTCGATAAGGTTGCGCATGAGGTGCTTTTTCTGGATGATCTCGGCGTAGTGCTTGAGATTCGTTGAAGAGGGAACACTTGCGGTGAGCTCGGCAAGGTACGAGGCTCCACCGGCTGCTTCGATCTCGTTCTTCTCCGTGAGGCGCGAAGAAAGGGAAAGGAGGTCAATCGGAATGTTCTTTCCGCCAAGCTCAACCATCGTCTTCCAGATAAGGCGATGCCTTCCGGAATAGAAAGCCGCGTCAACGATCACGTCTTGTATGTCAAAGAGCCCATCGGGCCGGAGCATGATGGAACCAAGTAGCGCCTTTTCGGCGTCGAGATTTTGCGGGGGGATGCGGGGAGTTCCAGACATGGAAAATTTCTTTAGAATAGTCTTTGCATTCTAGCACAGCGGCGAAGTCTTCGGTCAATTAGATTTTTCTCACAGAAAGTGGGCAATCTGTGGACAAAAAAAGAGCCGGTGGGATGTACCGGCTCTCGGTTTTTGCAATTTTTATCAATGCATGTGGCTCGCGTTCCGAAGAGCTGTCGCCAAATCTTCATCATTTTCCTCGAATTCCTCGATCGAAGTTGGGGAGGAGTCGTCCGCCCACCACATCACCACTACTACCAGTAGGACGATTTGGACTACAATCCAGATGATTCCGCAAATTGAGACTCCCACAATGAGCCAAGGAATTTTAGGAATTTTCCACCAAATGACGCCATAAAGGACACTTGGGAGCAAGGTTAGCATCACAGAAAAAATGATGCAGAACGAAGAACCAATTCAATGGAGGGGGATTTGCTTTGTTTTCATTTCAGTTTTGTTTGCCCGAAGTGAAGTGTTTCTCGAAGTGTCAGGGCAATTTCCCAAACCAGTTGTGCGATGACAAAGAGAACCCCCACGATGACGAAGAAGATAACACCGGCCAAGTCACTGGCTCGCTGCAAAGGACAGGCTATTTTTGTTTTTATATGATAATTTGCATCTGATAAGAGGTCTGCTCCGTGTTTCCTGTTTCGTCAAGCCATAGACCCGAGTGATTTCGTAATAAGTTATTCAGTAATAAGTTATAGTTATTGTCATGCAAGCTGTCATACTTGCCGCAGGGCTCGGGACTCGAATGAAACCGCTCACCGATGCGGTGGCAAAACCGCTTCTCAAGATAGGGAATCGGCCACTTTTGGACTATACCTTCGACGCACTACCAGGTGAAGTGGATGAAGTGATCGTGGTGATTGGCTATTTGGGTGAGCAGATCAAAGAATATCTTGGTGAAAATTTCAGAGGCCGCACAATCAAATACGTCGTTCAAGAAAGACTGGAGGGTACGGCAAAAGCGCTTTGGGAAACAAAATCATTTCTCCGCGGAAAATTTCTCGTACTGATGGCCGATGACATCTACGCCAAGGAAGATATCGAGAAATGTGTACGGCACGAACGCGCAATTTTGGTCATGCGTTCCACAGTTCCCGGTTCCGGCGGAAAGGTATTGCTTGGAGATAAGGGAGAGCTTCTCGGAGCGGAAGAAGGGAATTCACATCCTGCCGGTTCGTTTATAAGCACCAATGTGTTCGTGCTCACGCCGAAGTTTTTCAATTACGAACCAGTCAAACTCACCGACAGGGAAGGCGAGTGGGGACTTCCGCAGACCGTCGTCACTATGTCCAGAAATCATCCCGTAGCGGTAGTCGAAGCGACCCGCTGGATCAAGATCACTGCGCCGGAGGATCTGACGATTGCGGAAAAGTTGCTCTAGAGTTTTTTACGAACAATCGAGCCGGAGTCGGTGTCCATAACCTCGAATCCGGCTTTTTGGATTTGGTCACGAAGTTCATCGGATGTTTTGAAATCTTTTATTTTACGAGTTTCTTCACGAGCCGATATTATTTTCTTAATCTCTTCGGGTACAGCATTCATTTCCTCGACAAGTTTTTTTGCCTGATTTCCAATGTCGAGACCTAATATTTTGTCGCAGTCAAGAATAATGGTTCGGCCCATGCTTCTATTCGACAAGATCTCAAACTCTCCCAAAATGAATGACAAAACTTGCGGAGTGTTTAAATCCTCATTTATCCGTTCCTTTAATACCTTTGAAAAATGATTAACTCGAAACTGCGGTTCCACTTCCAATCTTGTGAAATGCCAGAGCAATCTGAAATAGGCAGTTTGTGCACTTTGAAGCGCGTTCCAACTAAAATTAAGAGGTGAGCGGTAGTGTGTTTGGAGGAGATAATACCGAAAAGCGAGAGGATGTATTCCTTTTTCCTTGAGTGTCTGCAGAGTAATAAAATTTACTCCCGACTTTGCCATTTTGCCATCAGCGATAATTAGGTGCTCATTGTGTAGCCAATAATTGGCAAGCGGCACGCCATTCGCCGCTTCGGACTGGGCGATTTCGTTGTTGTGATGGACCGGTATATGATCTATACCGCCGGTATGAATGTCAAAAGGCTGTCCGAGATACTTTGAACTCATAGCCGAGCATTCAATGTGCCAGCCGGGGAAACCTCTGCCCCAGGGGCTGTCCCAACCCAGTTCATTCGTCGAGAGTTTCCAGAGAGTAAAGTCCGCGGGATTTTTCTTTTCGGAATTAACGGCAACCCGTGCCCCCGCAAGCTGACCCCTAAGATTGATGTTACCGAGCTTACCATATGAAGGGAACTTCGCCGTATCAAAATACATGCCATCGGTTGTTTTGTATGCGAACCCTTTTGCTTCCAATTTGTTGATAAGCTGAATATCTTCTCCGATGTGGTCACTCGCGTGTTCAAGAGTTTCGGGGATTTTAATATTAAGAGCGGTTAAATCGTTCTTGAACGCCTCCGTATAAAAGTCAGCAATCTCCCGCATAGCTACCAAGGTAAACGGTTTGCCCTCGCGCTTCAGCGCCTTCACCATCTTGTCGTCGCCCTCATCACCGTCGGAGGTGAGGTGCCCAACATCCGTGATGTTCATCACCTGCTTTACCATATAACCGTTGTATTCCAGTGTACGTCGAAGAATGTCGGCGAAGACATACGCGCGAAGGTTCCCGATATGCGCATAGTTGTAGACCGTCGGGCCGCAGTTATACATTCGCACGAGATCCTTCTCGAGCGGTCTGAATGTTTCTTTTTTACCGGTGAGGGCATTGAATAGTTGGAGAGACATGTGACTCATAACGGTGACAAGTAACTATAGCAAAACCACTTGGTTAGAAATAGTATAACATTTTGCTTACGCTACACACATTCCTGCACAAGTAAATATATATTCGCATACCCATGGACTGAAAATCAAAATTTTGAGATAATAGTTGCCTATGCAACCTACGCAAGGAAAAAGAATGCAGTCCATTGTCCTCGCCGCGATTTTGCTCGCGGGCGTATTTTATGCCGGAACGGTGTTTGAAGAGCGGCATAGGTCTCCGATAGATAAGGTCACGTCGCTCGAGGGCAAAGAGCCGCCGCAAGGACTCCAAAACACAGCCAATTTTTCCCCATTTTGG
The DNA here is from genome assembly GCA_964579985.1 of uncultured Candidatus Saccharibacteria bacterium. Lineage (GTDB taxonomy): Bacteria > Patescibacteriota > Minisyncoccia > Phycocordibacterales > UBA10002 > UBA10002. The sequence continues at coordinate 2,514 of CAZOIN010000029.1, read as the reverse complement.
AGTGCGTGGAATGTACTCAATGAAAAATATGTCGCCGCCACCTCCACTGCCATAGCGAATGATGAGCAGAAATTGTGGGGAGCTATCAGCGGACTCACGGCCTCGCTCAAAGACCCGTATACCGTATTTTTCCCTCCTGAAGAGGCCAAGATGTTTGAGAGCGAGATTAGCGGCAATTTTGAGGGGGTCGGCATGGAAGTCGGCATCAAGGACGATGTCCTTACGGTGATCGCGCCGCTCAAGGGCACACCGGCAGAACGGGCCGGTATCCGTCCGGGTGATAAAGTGCTCAAGATTGGCGATGAGGTAAGCACGCATTTGCGAGTGGATCAGGCCGTAAAGCTCATCCGTGGCAAGAAGGGGACCGAGGTACGATTGACCATCTTGCGCGAAGGAAAGCCTGACGAATTCGAGATCAAGATGACACGCGATATTATCGATATTCCCACGATCGAAGTTGAGGAAAAGCCAGGAAGGACAACCGAGGCGGGAGGGACCACCGAAACGGGAAGCGGCCTTCATCGAGACGGGGTCTTCATTATTAGGCTGTACAATTTTTCCGCGAATTCACCGAAACTTTTCCAAGATGCGCTCCGACAGTTTGTGGAGAGTGGTTCAAACAAATTACTCCTCGATCTTCGCGGCAATCCCGGAGGATATCTTGACGCCGCGGTGGATATAGCAAGCTGGTTCCTGCCGGTGGGAAAGACAGTCGTTACAGAAGATGGTGGTGCGCAAGGGGGTACCAAAATACATCGGAGCCGCGGGTATAATGTATTCAAGGAGAATCTCAAGATGGTGATCCTCGTGAACGCCGGTTCGGCATCGGCTTCCGAGATTCTGGCCGGCGCGCTTAGAGAGCACGGGATTGCCCAGCTTGTCGGTACCAAAACATTCGGCAAAGGCTCGGTGCAGGAGCTCGTCAAACTCACGCCGGAAACCTCACTCAAAGTGACGGTGGCGCGTTGGTTCACTCCGAACGGCCTTTCCATCTCTGACGGAGGCCTCACACCGGATGTCGAGGTAAAGCTGACGCTTGAGGATATCGAAAAAAAGCGGGATCCACAGATGGATAAAGCGATTGAACTGCTTACTAAATAACCCCTCACCTATAACTGAATAACTGAATGACAAAAATACCCAAATACGGTATGCTCCTAGCGTCAAAAGTTTTCAGTGATTAGTCATAAGTCATTTCTATGAAAGTGGTTTTGCTCAAAGATGTTGCCGGTGTCGGCATAAAGAATGACGTCAAAAACGTATCCGACGGATACGCCCTCAATCTTCTTATACCGAAGAAGCTCGCGGTTGCCGGAACTCCCTCCACCATCGCTCACGCGGAACGCTTAAAATCGGAGCAAGCAATGGAACGAAAGGTGCAGGAAGATTTGCTGTTCAAGAATCTTTCATCGATAGAAGGCGTGAAGATAGAGATGAGCGGCAAGGCGAACGACAAAGGGCACCTATTTGCCAGCATTCACGTCGAAGCGATTGTGGCCGAGCTCAAGAAGCAGAAAGGTATTGATATGCTTCCAGAATTTTTACAGTTGAGCAAGCCGATAAAAGAAGTGGGAGAGCACAAGATTCCCGTGAGCGTGCAGGGCAAAACCGGCGGGTTTACACTCGTCATCAAGGCCGCGTAGATTTTTAAGAATGAGCGAATCAAACAAAAACCTCTCCGACTTCAGTCGAAGAGGATTTTGTTTTTGCAGGTTTGAACGCGCGAGTTTTAGAGAACGCTCACTTCCTTGCGCCTCACCATTCGACCGTCGTACTTGATCTTGCGTCTGTTTTTGAACGTAACTATGCCGTCTTTATCGGCGAAAAGCGTGTGGTCTTTTGCTACCGAGACGTTCTTTCCCGGCAGGAATTTGGTGCCGCGCTGTCTTACAATGACATTGCTGGTCTTTGCCTTTTGACCCGCGTGTAATTTGATTCCGAGGTAATGCGGATTTGATCCTGTAAGATTTTTAGCTGTCCCGCCGGCTTTTTTATGTGCCATTTTTTTATGAAAATTCGAAATTCGAATCTCGAAATTCGAAACAAACGACGAAGTCGTTCCCGCGACAGAGTAGCATCGGAGTAGTCGTAGACTAAGGCGGGAATCCAGATTATTCTGGTTCACCGTTTCCACGGGAATGACAAAGATATATCAATTGTTTCGGATTTCGGATTTCGTGCTTCGAATTTAATTGTTATACTGTAGTGCATGAATATACCCGAAGTGCATGAAAAAATCAAGACCGCGCGCGAACGCATCAATTCACGGGAAATTTACACCATTTTGCTCATTCTGGTGGTGGGTTTTTGTTCGTTTGGCCTCGGTAGACTCTCGAAACTTCAGGAGCCAAAATCGCCGATCCTGCTTGAGAATGTGTTTACAGAAATGGCTGCAGCAGTGGCGGTGTCTTCCTCCGCTCCCACCGCGAAAGTGCCACAGAAACCTCTCGCCCAAGGCGGCCAGCTTGTCGCCTCTAAAGGCGGCGAAAAGTATCATTTCCCGTGGTGCAGTGG
>CAZOIN010000028.1:0-2863 GCA_964579985.1 uncultured Candidatus Saccharibacteria bacterium | reverse complement strand
GTATTTGCTCACAAGGTTGAGTAAGGATATGGCTCGAAGAAAAGGCTTTCAAACAAATCTTTCAAAATTGATCACTTTCTGCCATTAAGAAATGGCTTTGTTGAGAGCCTGCTCGGTTTTGTGAGCAAATACAAAAACCCGCGACTTTGTAATCGCGGGTTTGGTGGGTAATTGTTTTCGTCAAAGTTTAAGGAAACTATCTCCCACCCAAAGAACTTCCAACTATTCGCCAGAGACATTTCTGGCTAGGCCGCTTTGGCAACTTCCTTTTCCTTGTTGCGAAGCGCTTCCTGTTCGTCAACGTATTGCCACCAACGCTTATGAAGCCAGAGTAGGAACTCCGTACCGGCTCGCCACTGGGCGTTTTTCCAAATGTGGGCCTTCGTCCACTTGTTGGTGCCGATTCGATAGATCGTCCTCCCGTCATCAAGCTTCACGGTGTGGAGCCGATTTGAAACCGACCATTGGTTTTCACCATTCGGCAGAGTGATAGTTTCTGACTCTACTTTGAGCACCTTTGCGTCTGTCTTTCCGACGATGTCGCCGATGAAGAGTTGTTCCCGACCTCTGCCGAAGTTAACGAGACATTCCCGCTTCGCCTCGTCATAGGTGTATTTGCCTTTACCGAGAGGAATTTCGCTGTCGCAGATGAGCAGAGCGTTTGGCCGCTTCGCTGTCATTTCGTCACGAATCTCTCGCAGGCGGACGCCCCACGGACTGTCCTTTTGATAGACAAACTGCATGGATACTAAGAGCCAGACAGCTTGTTTGATTTCGGGAGTACCCGGATTGTTGTTTTCCACTCCGAGTCGGAAGCGTTGAATGGTCGGCTTGCCGTTGTGCTTGACGATTGCGAATCCGGAGTACAGGAGGAATGCTCCAGGTGCGCTCCTTGGGAATCTTCTGATATCGCGGACAGCACTCAAGACTTTTCCGTAGAAGCGTGGCCCACAACCTCTCACATCGCCAAACAATCCTTGATAGAGAGGGTCATTTTCAATTGCTTCTTCAAGCGCCTGTTGACATTCTTTTTCTTCGGCGAGCACGTCTGCGACCGTGTTGTTTGCCATCTTGGCAGTCAGAATTTCTTGAGCAAGTTTGCTTCCAAGATATTCGTTTCTGGCGAAAACTTCATGCTCCGCACGCTTGGTTGCTCGCTGAATGAGGCGAAGCCGCTGTCTCATGGCCTCCTCCACAAAATCCCATCTTGCCATAACCTCCCATGTTTGGACATCCGAAGGGTGTATTTCATGGAAAAGCTCGGGGCTTTTATGCCAGAGCTCCAGAAGCAGGGTGTGGTCGTCCCCCTTCTCGCGATGCTCGCTGTCCCGAAATGCCTTGACATTGTGGGGCGATACGAGGAGCACTTGCGCGCCAATCTCATGCGCCTTGTTCAAGACGGCGATCATGAGACTGCTTCCGCTTCCACCGAACATGCTGACAATCGTGTCGTTTGGCTGAAGTCCGGTGAAGTCTTTGGGAACTTCCGTGGGAATCCCGGTGAGCGTTTCTGTTCTCTTGGTTCCGCGACCTTTGGCTTCGATTTGAAGCGATTCGCGAGGCCAAACGGCAAGAGCGCTTTCCAAGGATTCGTTCTCCGATGGTTTTCGGAAGCGAATGTGATGGGGTTGTACTTCGGAGAGATTTTCTCCGATGACTACAGTGCGCCACGATACAGGAAACTTTCCGTGAACATAGTCGAGCTCGGCGAGGGAGTCCTCAAGCTCAATCGTACCTGTGTCGGCCGTCTGCGTTAACGCGAGGCCCACAAGTGTCGGGCGCGCTTCGCCTTTGGCGGTTTTCTTGGTCCGGTGTTTGAGCGAAACAGTTCGCCCTACCCGATGCGGCTGCTGATTTTCCGTTTGCACGGTTTTCCTTTTTGTTGTGGTCTTTCGACCGATTCATGTATGTTGTGCTCCGCGGTACTTAATTATGAATTCAACGTAACGGGTTCAATCTGTACGCACGGAGCTTCCGTTCGCTTGTCGCGGACGAAATTGTAAAAGAGCGCGGTGGGTAATTGATAGTCTCAAAATGATCTTTTCTCTCTCCCACCGAGAGGGCTGAACTTTAGGGGTTCGTCCTCTTCAGAGAATGGATTTAGGATTTGAATTACGAAACTTTCAGTTTCTGTCATCCTCGCGAATGCGGGGATCCAGGCGAAATGCAGACCTGGATTCCCGCCTGCGCGGGAATGACAACGTAAATCCATTCTCTGAAGAGGAGGGTATGGTAAGGTGATCAATCATTTGACTGGCTTCATCTCCATACCCTTTGAGCCGAAGCTCAAATTATTCTGTGAGAGTCAGACTCTCACAACTTCAAAGAACTAATCGGGTGGGGTTAACAAGTATTTCAATTTAATTTTTATTTTCTCCCCACCCGAGCCCTATCGTTCGATAGGGAAAAGCCTGTCCGGCCTACGTTTTTGCTCTCGCAAAAACGTAGGCGGGTGTTGGCGGCGAAGGATGATAATCGCTCATTCGCATTCAACCATGTATTCTTTCCTCCTGCCGCCAAAAAGTGTGCTGTGCGGGTAAATGAGACCATCATATTAGGCAACCTCTCTCCCGCACAGCTCTCGGTTTTTAGACCGAGAAATTTAGAGGAGGTTGCCCTCCTCATGGTGTGAGTAACTGGTTGCAGCAATTTAACTCGTGCTCTCTCTCACACCGAAATTATGGTGGGTAAAAGTAAAAGCTGGATTCAAGTTTAGTTCACATCTCTCCCACCATCCTTCCGAATGAACGGAAGGAAAATTGTATTGCCCCGCCCATCGGATGGGCGGGGACGCTTTGGGTAACGATCCTCGTCTTTACAAAAGGTCAGTTTCTCCCAAGCCGTTCTCCACTATGGCACAGCA
>CAZOIN010000027.1:0-13722 GCA_964579985.1 uncultured Candidatus Saccharibacteria bacterium | reverse complement strand
TGGTTCTTATAGAGTGAACACTGGCTTGTTCTATGTAAAAACAGGCCAATGCAGATAACCTGAACAAAGGATGCAACATGCAAACAATAACGGCCCCGGCTTACGCCGCAGATGGAGTTAATCTGGACGCGGGCGACAGTTTTAGCAGCTTCGCTGCAAAAATCTGCCGCTTCACCTACGAGAACTCCCCCTACATTACGGTCATCGATCGATCTAAAGGATTGTTTCGGGGACCGCGAACCTGTCGTCTCAAAGGTCTCTCGGCTGAATGCGAATTCAGCCTCGAACCCGACGGCAGTGGAACCAAGACAATCATCACCACCGCGGCCCTCGCTCATGCCGATTCCGGTTACGACCTCTTCGCAATGACCGGCATGGACAGCATACGCTACGGCGGCAAACCCCTCGTGCTGGTCAATCAGCTTGACGTCTCGTCATTGGGAAATCCGGGAGAAAAGTCTTTTCAGCTTTTTTGCGAAATGATGCAAGGATTAGGCCGGGTTGCCAAAGAACAGAATGTCGTTCTGCTCAAAGGTGAGACGGCGGAAATGGGCGTGTGTGTCGCTTCAGAAAACCCTTTTGCACTGACCAAATACAACTGGTGCGGCACGATGTATTCCGTATTCCACCCCAACGTGCTCATTACGGGAGAAGAAGCCGCTCCAGGCCAAGCGGTTATCGCCCTTCGTGAATATGGCCTTCGTGCCAACGGCGGAAGTTCCGCTCGCAAGGCTTTCGCAAAGCGATTCAGTGCAGAGTGGTGGAATGTTCAAGAAGTCCAGCAGGATATCACGGCTGCCGCCGCGCCCTCGGTTCTCTACGAGAACTTCCTCGCGAATCTCAATGGCTGGGACGACCTCAAGGATGGCGTGCCCCAACCAAAGGTAAAAGTTCATGGCATCGCGCATATCACGGGTGGCGGAATCCCATCCAAATTCTTTGGGGACTTCTTGAAGCCTCGCAATCTTTCGGCGGAACTCACCAACCTATGGGAACCGCCGACGATCATGCGAAAATTTGCCGCATGGCGTAATGTCTCGGGGATGGAGCCTTATGAGATTTGGCACGGCGGCCAAGGAGCTCTTGTCGTTGTCGATGATGCCGATGCCAGCCTCGTCATGTTCGCCGCAGAAAAGTTTGGAATTCCCGCCAAAGTTGCCGGTTCGATTACCAAATCGGAAAAGCCGACTCTTCTCATCAAGTCAAAATTCGACAGCTCAACGCTGATGTGGGAATAAGCTTGCTTGAAAGGGTATACATTTTTTGGAAGAGGAACCGAAATCGGGGCCGCTTCTTTTTTATACACATTTGCGACTCGCGGAAAGTAAGCTATTATTGACGCTCTATGGACGAAACTCAAATGGAGGTTCCGGTCGTGGAGCAGAAACCGAAAGCAGTTCCACAATTAGTGAATCGGAATTGGAAAGTCGGCATAAGCGTGTTGCTCGCGCTTGGTATTGTATGCATAGTTGTATTTTCCATTCTGCCCGCGCAAAGGAGCGTCCCCCGCAGTGTCGCGGAGGAAACATACACGTTGGTACGCGATAAGATTTCGAGGAGCGCGGCAATCGCGCTCGCGCTCCCCAAAGGAGTCTCGATGACGCCGACCGAGGCGGCAGAAAAAGTTAGTTTTGAACCAGCTCTTGAAGGGAAATGGGCCGCGGGCGGAAAGGCCGAGCAGCTTTTTTTTGAGCCAAGTAGCAAGCTTGTGGAGGGCAACTATTACACGGTGTCGCTCCAGACGTCCGCTGGGGTTCTTTCAAAGGACTTCCTGGTGGATGAGGACCCAAAAATACTTTCAATATTTCCGCGCGAGAAATCCGAGGCTCCCGAAAATAGCGAGATAACCATTGTGTTCAATCGTCCAATGGTGCCGCTTACGACGCTTGATGTGCAAGATGAGCGCAACATCCCGGTTGAGATAACTCCCCTAACCAAGGGAAAGTTCAAATGGATTAGCACACGCAATCTGCAATTCATTCCCGAAACGCATCTTGTCCGCTCCGCGACCTACACGGTAAAAGTGAAGGAGGGTTTCGTGTCCATGGACGGATTGCCGATAAAAGGTATTACGCACACGTTTACGACGCGGCCGCTTCGCTACTCGGGCGACCTCCCTTGGCAGGGCGATGGAAGCGGCTTTGTTTCTCCTCCACCTCCGATCCCCACAGCTCCATACGGAAAAGCCGTATCTCAGTCCGGAGGATCGGTCGTCCCCATGATGATCGGCCAAACCATTCTGCATAGCCAGGCATTTACCGTGAGCTTCAATCAGCCGGTTGATCTCGAACGCACTAAAGGCGAGATTTCCATAAAGCAGAACGGCAAACCAGTGCCGATCATTGTGGAATACGGGAAGCGAGTGCTTTTCGACCAGGATTCGGGAAAGCAAAAAGAGTACACAGATAAGTCGGTGCTCGCCGTTTACGGCGCATCGGATCGCAGCGCGAGGCCCCGCTTCTGGGATTTTAATACGTCTTACTCGGTCACCGTGCAAAAAGCCTTTCCGATTGAAGGCGATATCATCCTCGGTGAAAGTCGGCAGTTCGCATTCAGCGTCCCCGAGGTCATCGCTGATATCACCGCCGAGTCGGAACGCTCACGCCATGTTTCTGCCGATCTATTCGATCCAACCGGGAAGCTCCTTGTTCGTTTCCATGAAGAGATCGATAAGGATGCGAGCAACATCAGCGCTCCGCACCTTCGGGATATTCGGTATGGAGAGCACTGTAAGCACAACACGAACGGCGAAGAGATGTTCGACACCAGCACCTGCGAAAAGGAGCCGGACAGGACGCTCATCTTTCTTACCTTCAAATCCGACGCTTTCGTAAATAGCGAGCAGATTCCTATTACCTTCAAAAGAATTGTCAACATGCAGGGCGTCTCGCTTATCCCGGAGCCTATTGTGCGAACCGTCGTCACCTTTCCGAAACTCGTTATTCAAAAAACGTTGCCTGAAACGGGCACCAAAGGCGCGGATCTCACCTCCCTCAAGTTCTGCTCGAACACGCCGCTCAAGATACCTGAAGAAAAAGATTTTTACAGCAAAGTAACGTCGAATATTACGATCGGCAAATGGAACTGGTACGAGTCAAATCGCGTGGGGCAGCCCTATCCGGGCAGTCCTTGCCTTTCAGGGGAATTCGAGACGACACTTCGATACGGTCTTATTCCCGAAAGCGGTTATGCCATTTCGCTCCAGCTCGAAGACGATTTCGGTCAAGTCGTCAAAAAAGAATTGTCGTTCGAGAGCGGGAAGATCAAAGAGATGTACCGAAGATTTTCACATCTGCAGAAAGCGTACAACGTGACCTCACCCGAACGCACCAAACTTGTTTACGGAGTGGAAAATCTTGAATATGTGAATGTGCATATCTGTCAGACGGACGCACACACGATGCTCCGCTATATAAGTTCAGAAACGCGGCCTCCGGCAACCCTGTCAGGAGAAGGTCTTTCTTGCATACAGACATGGACCGGACGAATCGAACTTCCGAAACGCTACTTCACCCAGAACTTCCTTGAGTTTGACCTGAAGCAGTATATTCCCGCCCCGCTGGGCCACTACATAATCACCTTCGGTCATCCGGATTATCGGCGAGGGGTGTATGACTACCGCACGGGAGCAACTACCTCCGGCGAACCTATCTATGAGCGTTCATTCCTTACCGTCACGAAGCTCGCTGTGCAGGAAAAAAAGATAGAGAATGACGAGTACTTAACCGATGAGCATCCACCGCTCACGCAGAAAGTACAGCTCCAGAGCAAAGGAAATCTTTACTGGGTGACCGAATTCGGCACGCTCGCTCCGGTTGTCGGCGCGCGCGTCGACCTCTACCGAAAAGATGGGGGATGGGCATCGGGAGGAACGACCGACGCGAAAGGCATCGCCCGTACACCGGTGGCACAGAAGGCAGTCGCGGCTATCGTAACCTTAGGAAGGGACAGTGCTATTGTTTCAAGCCAAATTGATAAGTTTCAGTGGGCGCAATCCCTCGCTTCGGCCCAAAAGACCTACCTGTATACCGACCGGCCTATTTATCGGCCAAGCGAGGAGGTATTTATCAAGGGTTTGTACCGCATCGGATACGACGGCGAGTATGAGATTGTCCGCAACCGAAAGGCAGTCATTGATATCTATGACAGTCGTGGCGAGAAGGTCACCCAAAGCGAAGCGGATATTTCGGAGAATGGGACATTCACCTCGAAGCTTGCGCTCGGAAAGATGGCACCGCTTGGCATGTATCGCATCGAGGCGCTCGGCGGTTATGGTTATTTTGAGGTTGAAGAATATGTGCCGGCGGCATTCAAAGTGGATGTAACGAGCGGCAAGGAAGAATACATCGCAGGTGAAAAGATGGAGATTGGCATCGATGCCGCGTACTACTTCGGGGTGCCGCTTGAAAGAGGAGACAGCGTCGAATATTCCGTACTCGCTCAAGACTATTATTTCGACCGATACACCGACGGCTACTTTGATTTCGGGCGTGGTTGGTATTATGGAGGATACGGCGGCTACGGCGACCGATTTCTGCTTCGAGGCAAGACGACCTTGAACGAAAAAGGGAAAGCGACGATTGAACAACCGCTTGATTTTGCAAAGTTTTTCAAAGTAACCAAGCAAGATGAAGGAGGAGCGGAGCGGAGCAAAATCTTTAGCGTAAACATTACGGTGAAAAACAGGCAAGGGCAAACCGTTTCCGCCCGAAAATCCTTCATTGTGCATCGTGGTGCTTTCTATCTCGGAGCAAATCTCGAGCGACGCTATTTCGGCAAAGGAGAGGAGAGCAAGATCCTCGTGAAGTCGGTAGACACGCAGGGTAAGGAAGTCGCCGTCACCGGCATCGAGGCAACCATAAGTAAAATCACATGGGAATCGTACAAGCGGCAGGAGGTGGACGGGCGTTTCTATTACCGCTCGGAGCAAAAAAAGGAACCAGTAAAGACGTTTCGGATGCGTACAAACTCCTCGGGAGAGGATGAGGCGAAATTCAGCCTCGAGGAGCCGGGAGAATACGAACTGGAAATCAAGGCCGAAGACCGAAGCGGGAATCCGGTAATCTCGGCACTCGATTTCTATGTGTACGGAGAAGGTCTGGTTTCGGTTCGACAAAACAACAACGAAACGCTTGAGCTTGCGGTAGACCGCCAGAAGCTCAAGGTGGGCGAGACTGCGAACGTCATCATCAAATCTCCATTCGCGAAGGGAAAAGCACTCGTAACAATCGAGCGCGGGAGAATATTCGAATACAACATCGTCGATGTCGACCAAAATCTCGTATCTATCGCTGTGCCCATCAAGGAAGCCTACCTTCCCAACGTGTATTTTTCGGTGATTCTTCTTTCTCCACGGCCGGAGGTAAAGTACGGCCAGGTGGAGTTTAAGATAAGCGCGGCCGAGAAGGAGCTTAACGTCTCTGTCCGTTCGGACAAGAAAAACTATCTTCCGGGTGAGAAAGTCCGCCTCTTTGTAGAAACAAGAGATTCCAGAGGTGGGCCGGCACCCGCTGAAGTTTCTGTCGCGGTAGCCGACATGAGCGTACTCGCACTTAAGGGCAATCCGAAAAAGAACCCGATTTCATTTTTTTACGCGGGATTTCCATTGGGTGTGTCTACCGCGTCCAACATCAAAAATATTTTGTATGAAGCCGAAGTTCCCGCGGGCACGAAAGGCGGGGGCGGGGGCGACGAGAACCTCGCCAAGAAAAAGCGGGGGGATTTTCGCAGTACGGCGCTCTGGGAGGGAGTGGTCCAAACCAACGCGGAGGGAAAAGCGGAGGTTTCTTTCACGCTTCCCGACAACTTGACCACCTGGCAGAGCGAGGTCGTCGGCATCACCACGGACACAAAAGTCGGAGCCGGTTATTCGGAACTCGTGGCTCGAAAAGAGGTGATGATAACACCGCTCAAGCCCCATTTTATCGTGGCGGGAGACACGTTCACACTGGGGGCGAAAGTGTTTAACCAGTCGGATCGGGCTATTCATTTCAATATAAAAATAGAAAGCTCTACGCTCGAACTTCCCGGAGCAAAGAACGCGTTTGAAAAGATCGGTCCGGGAGAATCGGCTGCCGTTTATTTTGACGCCAAGGCACCCGAGGGTATGGACGAGGGTTCGCATGTGTTCACTCTTTCCGCCGAGGGGGATGACCTCCTTGATATTGTCGAAGATAGTATCGCCATCAAGAAAAATGACACTTACGAATCGGTTGCGACGTCATTTTCGACCTTGAAAGAGCGCGTCCGTGAATATGTGTTCCTGCCCGAAAATATCGTTGAGGATAAAGGGGGACTCACTATTACGGCAAATTCCACGCTAGCGATCTATGTGGAGAGCGCTCTTGATTACCTTATCTCGTTTCCCTACGGTTGCTCGGAACAGATCGCGAGTAAGCTCTCCGCAATAGCCCTCTTCAAACGCGCGCATACGGCAAAAAACGATCTGAAGACGTTTCAAGAAACGAAAATAGAATTTGAAGGGCAGAGCTATAGTCCTGATGATCTGATCGAGATCGGGCTTTCACGAATCTACGCGAACCAAACAGTCGAGGGAGGATTCACCTATTATCCTGGAATGCCGGCAAATCTCTTTCTTTCGATCCATGTTCTGAATACGCTCCTCGACCTCCGTGATGCCGGATACAGCGTGAAGTCGGAGGTCATAGGTTCCGCCGTACGCTTCGTCGCACAAGGAGCACTCTATGATGATTACTACCGAAAGGATCAGGACTTCGTTATTGTGGCGGCCTATGCACTGGAGCGTGCGGGAGAGGTTACCGGTACGGTCAATCCGCTCCGCAATCGGGTTGTCGAGATCGCAAGCACCAAGAAGTTTATACGCGAAACTGGGTCCACTCTTTCCCTCGGCTATCTTGCACTCATTCTTTCCGGTGAGAGCTATCCAATCTCTCTTCGTGACGAGGTGCTCTCTACTTTGGAGAATCGCCTGACAATCGATAGCCGCGGCGCGTTCATGAAGACGGGAGATCGCCGGATCGTCTATGACTACTATGAAACGCCTATCAAAGACACCTCTCTTCTCTTACGCGCCTGGGTCAGAGTTCGGAAAGATCATGAGCTTACCGATAAAGTTTTGCGCTGGATATTGAAGAGCCGTTCAAAGGATGGGTCCTGGGGCTCGACCAACAACACACTTTCGGCGATTGAGGCACTCACGGAATATCTGGAATGGAAGAACGAGGGTGATTCGAATTTCGAACTTTCGATCTTCATGGACGAGACGCAAAAGAGCAGGTTTACCTTTGACCGGACAACCAATGGCAAGACTTCCTCGCTTACGATTCCGGTCGGGGATATCGCGAAAGGGAAGGTGCATACGATTGATTTCGTAAAGAAGAATCTGAACGCGCTTGCCAACACCTTTTATTACGACCTTTCGCTCACCTATTTTCTGCCGATAAACGCGGTGCCGTCTCGAGACGAAGGGTTTGCGGTGGAACGGAGTCTCTATATGCTCGACGATACTTTGCTCGAACATCCGGTCTCCGAAGCCAAAGTCGGTGATGTCCTGAAAGGAGTGCTTCGCATTACCGTGCCAAAGGAGCGCCGATTCATCGCCGTTGAAGATTTTATTCCGGCAGGAGTGGAGCTCGTGAACTTCGGGCTGGCGACTGAAGATCAGTCGCTGCGCGGCGGCGGGTTGCCTATCCCCTACGGCCGTGGAATGGGTTTTGAGGTGAAGAAGGGTTTCGCCTCGCTGCTCGGAATGAAAAGCGATGAACTTCCGGACGAGCTCTATAGCGGAACTGTGGCGCCGCACGAAAGACTGTACGCCGACGCGGAAGAAATGAGAGATGACCGGTTGTTTCTGTTCAGAGAAAATCTTCCGGCGGGAGTTTACGAATATGAATACTTTGTAAGAGCGCTGGTACCGGGAAAGTTCCACCATCTGCCGGCCGTCGCAAGCGAAATGTATTTTCCCGAAAACTTCGGTCGCACGAGGGGTGACTACTTTACCGTCACGGAGTAACAAATGTTCTAATCTTCCTGAACGAGCGAGATATGAATCGTTTGCTTTTGTGAAGCTTGTTTTGCGTGAATCTCAATTTTTCCCGAGCGAGTCGGCGAAAAACTTGTCTCTTTAGCGTGGGTTAGAAAAGTATTGTCAACAAACCAATCGGACGCTTCACGAGCTTTGAGCGGAATCATCGTGTTTTTTGTAAGCTCAATCGTGTCACCGTCGTGGGGATTCAGAATAAGCGAAGATTGTTTAAGAAGACTCTGCGCTGCGCGGTAGTCATCGCCGGGGAGTCCGTATTCAATGCTTCCGGACTCGGTAAATTCCTTGAGCTGGTCGAACGCGAGCGGCGTATTGCGATTGTAGGCGGAGGTGTAAAGCAATGTCATTACGTCTTGCCATACCGCCCCCGCTCCATTTTGTCCAGTAAGTTCGCGCATGGGTGTGTTGTCGCTGTTTCCGAGCCACACACCTACAAGAAAGTCCGGTGTGAACCCCACCGTCCAGCTGTCATGATAATCGCGCGAGGTTCCGGTCTTGAGCGCATAGTTTTTATACGGCAAGGTAAGATTGCTCCGCAGACCGAATTGCTCGACCGCCATCTCACGGTCGGAAAGTATCCGGTTCACCAACTGTACAAAAGCCTCGTCGGCAACGCGTTTTTCACCGACCATCCCTCTCTCCATGGGAGTTTGAAAGCCTCCCTGTTTTGTTTTTTCGAGCGTAAGCGGCTTGAGCATTCCTCCGTTCGGAAGAATAGTAAAGAAATGAGAAAGCGTGAGTAAATCCATTTCAAGAGCGCCGAGCGCGATACCCCGCTCATAGCTCTGCAGCGGCTGCCGTGGCGTGAAGCCAAGCGAGTCCTCCATAAATGCATAGAAGCGAGGGAGACCTACGTACTCAAGCACCTTCACCGCGGGTACATTGAGGCTGTTCGACAGTGCGTTATGCAATGTCACCGTCCCGCGGAATTTCCCGTCGAAGTTCTTTGGGTAGAACGCAAAACCTGTCCCGCTCGTATAGCTATATTCCTGATCTTCGACAAGCGTGTAGGCCCTGGCACCTTTGATGAAGGCATCGAGGTAAATGAACGGCTTTGCGGTGGAACCGATGGGCCGCGGCACCGTCGCCATATTCAGCTGCGATCCTTTGGACAGCGCATTTGGATTGGGGGAACCAACGAGCGCGAGAAGTTCATTCTCCGGCAACTTGATGACTACCACAGCGCCGTTGTACACATTCGCTTCCGTGACGGATTCGAGGTGACGACGAAGCGTGCTCCGTATCTTTTCAGTAAGAGCTCCGTCGATCGTAAGATTGCACGAGTCGCATGACAGGCCGAGCGTGTTAAGCTCAAAAGAGCCTCGCAAAGCGGAAGCGTACGGAAAAACTTCGGGACTGGACGACGCTTCGTAGACAAGATCGCTTTTTGTGGCCGCCGCAACTAAAGCAAGCAAGGCTTGGTTGCCCTCGCTCCCCGGAAAACGAGAGGACGGGCTCCCAAGGGCGATGATGAGCTGGAGCATTTCCGATTCGGTGAGCTCTGCTGCTTTTTTCCCGAAAAAATAACGCGAGGCTTCGGAAATTCCCTGGCGGTTCTTTCCGAAATAGGCCGCGCCTTCGTACATGGTAAGGATTTCCCGTTTCGAGGTATGCAACTCGAGCGCAACCGCATAGAACGATTCGATCAGCTTGTTTACAGCGGTGCGCCGCTCTTCATTGCCGAGGAGAATCTTCGCCAGCTGCTGCGTGAGGGTGCTCGAGCCTCCCGCCTTGCCAGTTCGGAGCTCCGACACAAGGCCTCTTAGCATGCTTATCGGATTTATTCCGAGATGATACCGAAAATATTTGTCCTCTTTTCGAAGAAGCAGCGTTTCAAAAAGTTCTGGCACCGCTTCTTCCGGGGCCGCAAAATTGCCCCGTGCGTTAGGCAAAAGGGGGAGCGCCGCGCCATTCCGATCCTGCCAGGAGTTTACCAGGAGCGTTGCATATCGGGTGCGCAAGGTTGAGGCGGGCGTAACCGTAGCGAAGTAAATGACGAGGAAAAGCGCTAGACAGACGTAAACGGCCGTGCGGCCGTGCGTGGAGAAGGCTTCCGAGTGAAGGCGTGTGTGTCTTAGGCTGTGCATGGAACTAAGGATATCACAATGATACCTCCTTATGAGTTCTGACCTCATTGTAGAGTCTCACCCTTTATCGGTGTATAATCGGCGAACATAAAAATTATCTTAGTAACCGGCGGAGCTGGATTTATCGGCTCGCATCTCATCGAGCAGTTGGTGAAGGATCCGGCGAATAAGGTTATCTCGCTTGATAACTATTCGACTGGCTCGAAGGAAACTCATATTCCAGGCGCGACCTACATCGAAGGCGATACGAATGATATAGAGAAGCTCGTGACGGTAAAACCTGACCTTTTGTACCATCTTAGAGAATATGCGCGAGTCGAAAAGAGTTTCGAACAAAAAAATTACTGCATCCGAGGCGAGCGAACCAAAAAGAAGTACAGCCTCGGCGACCGTATCACCTTCAAAGTCGCGGCCTCCAACATTGAACAAAAAACTCTCGATTATCGGCTTCTGTGATAGGACATTCTTACCATAATTTGTGGCACCGCTTAGTTAAAGCCTGCCCCAACCTTATGTGCATAACTCTCTCGAAGAAAGGCGCTATACTAAAAGCACTTATCACTAATTCGCTAAAGTGAAAAACACCACCCTCATCGTACTCATAGTGTTGGTAGTCGCAATCCTCTTTTACTGGCAGTCTTTTATGCCTGCTTCCTCTCCCGCCGATCAAATAGACATGTCTGCACAGGGAGACTCTTCGGCGCCTTCGGATACTCTGCCGGAACAGCAGCCTCTCTACTAGAGAGTTATCGCCGCGCGAACCTTCTCAAGATCATTCGCTATTGTTCTTTTGAGCGAGTCTTCACTTTTGAATATGGAATACGGACGAAGATAACACACAAGAGATAGAAACAGTTTTTCCCCATACAGGTCAGCGGAAAAATCGAGGAGGTGCGCCTCGATCTTTGGGAGTCCACTCTCGTCGGCGGGGCCAATCACGATTCCGGCTTGATAGGCCTTCTCTTTTCCCGAAACCGTAGCAATGCCCGCATAGACTCCGAACGGAATGTGCATGTTGTTTTTCTGATATTCTTCACGGTCAAGATTGGCAGTCGGAAAACCTAGGCGCTGTCCATACTGCATACCTTGTATCACCTTTCCGCTCACGGTGTAGAGGGCCTTTTGCATTCCGTTTTGCGCTCACTTTTCTTCTTCCGGTTTTTGCGGCAAACGGTACTGCAACCGCTTATGGTGCACATAATCACTCACTGGGGCGACCCGTATCGCCTCGATGATTTCATCTTCGTCATCGGTGAGCTTGTAGAGGTCGAGGTCATGCTTGCCGATAGCGTGGTGTATCTCATAGAGATATTCTCGAAGAAAGTGATCAAGCGGCTCCCAGTATTCCCTACCGACCAGGAAAATAGGAATTCGACGGATTTTATGTGTTTGCACCAGAGTGATGATCTCAAAGAACTCATCCATCGTGCCAAACCCGCCGGGGAAAAAGATATATGCTTCGGCCGCATAGGAAAGGGCGGTCTTTCGAGCGAAAAAGTAGGAAAAATCAAGAGAAGCTGTGGTGAATTTATTAACCCACTGCACTTTTGGGAGTTTGATATTGAGGCCGAGAGATTTCCCGCCCGCTTCAAACGCACCTTTATTGGCAGCCTGCATGATTCCGGCGCTTCCGCCAGTCACCACGGCGTAACCGAGCTCTTTTGCTATTTTGCCGGCAAGGGACTCGGCCTTGCGCGAGTGCTTGTTCTCCGGCGCAAATCGCGATGAGCCGAAAAAACTTACTGATTTCGGGTACTCCGAAATAAAAGCGAATCCGTCTCCGAACTCCTTTGC
This sequence comes from uncultured Candidatus Saccharibacteria bacterium, assembly GCA_964579985.1. Taxonomy (GTDB): domain Bacteria; phylum Patescibacteriota; class Minisyncoccia; order Phycocordibacterales; family UBA10002; genus UBA10002. Next base: position 1,818 of record CAZOIN010000027.1, on the reverse strand, counting down.
GATGCGCCGCACCCGCTCTTCGATTTCCCTGCAAAAATCTTCGCGTGAAAGAGGGCACATGAAGCCGTTTCCATCTTGGTTGGTGGATTGTTCTGCCATGGGCATAATTGTACCTGAGTGTTTGTCATTTTGGCAATAAATAAGCCGCACTCAATTGAGGCGGCTTGAAAAAAACTTCCAAATTCCTGGAATCACTGCGGCTACGTCGTAGTCCTCTGAAGTGCATCCCGTAGCATCGAACGTTCTCGTCTCATGGCCAGCGGATTGCCTCGCCTTGCTTTTTCCAAAAGCTGGCTAAAATTTACTTGCTGTGTATCGGGAATTTCTGTAAGGAACTTTTTGAAAGTTGCAACTACCTCTGGTTCCTCTTGCTGTGTTGCCAAGGTGAGGAAGGCTCTGTCTCGTTGATCCATTTTCATATCACTTTCCTTTCGCCTGTATGTGTTGTAGGGAATTCAACTTACTATCTAACCACAATGCCTTATACACCCAGAATATATTCTCGACGAAACGGGCGGTGCCCCGTATACTGGGCGCTATGAAATTTGAAATTCAACAAAAACTTTCAAACGCCTTGGGGCGGGCGGGAGTGCTAGAGACGCCGCACGGCATCATCGAGACACCCGCCTTTGTCGCGGTGGGGACGAAGGCGACGGTGAAAGGACTTACGCCGGAGCAGATAAAGGAAACAGGTGCGCAGGTGGTACTTGGGAACACCTATCACCTCTACCTCGAACCGGGCGAAAAGATAATCGAACAAGCCGGGGGCTTGGGGAAGTTCATGGGGTGGAGTGGTCCCACAATGACCGACTCAGGCGGTTTTCAGGTGTTTTCGCTCGGTACGGATTTTGATAGAAAAGTCGGGAAAATTAACCACGGTAGAAAAGTCCATTCTGATATTCTTGAGAATATCAGAATGGAGGGGGACGAGGCAGCGAAAAAGGCGCTCGTTAGTATCGATGAAGACGGCGTCACATTCAAATCCTACAAAGACGGAAGTGGACACCGCTTCACTCCCGAGCGATCTATTGAAATCCAGCAACGCATAGGTGCCGATATCATTTTCGCATTTGATGAATGCACGTCGCCGATAGCGTCCTACAAATACCAGAAAGAGGCGATGGAGCGAACTCACCGGTGGGCACTTCGCTCGCTTCAGCACCACAAAAAGCTATTCGCCAATTCGCGCGAATTGGCGAATGGCAAAGAGCCAATGCTATTCGGAATTGTGCAGGGAGGACGATTCGAGGATTTACGAAAGGAGAGTGCGCGTACAATCGGAAAGATGCGGCTTGACGGACTTGCCCCGCGTTCCGGCTTTGCGGAATTTGCGGGGTTCGGTATTGGTGGCTCATTCGATAAGGAAGATATGAACAACGCGGTACGTTGGGTAAATGAACTGTTGCCGGAGGAAAAGCCACGGCATCTCCTCGGCATTGGCGATCCTATCGATCTTTTTGGCGCGGTAGAGAACGGGTGCGATCTCTTTGATTGCGTGGCACCCACGCGGCAGGCTCGAACTGGCTCGCTCTACACTAAATCCGGCAGATTCAATATCGAAAACGCAAAGTACAAAACTGATAGTACACCCATTGAAGATGGTTGCGACTGCTACACTTGCCGGAGCTTCACCAGAAGCTATCTCTCGCATTTGTTTCGCTCAAATGAGATTCTGGCGAATACGCTCGCGACGATTCACAACGTGTATTTCATTGCACAACTCGTCAAGAAGATGCGGCAGGCGATTCTTGGCGGGACATTTTCACATCTTCGGGAGACGTTTTCTCTGAAGTATAGGAAATAATTTTGAGCTGTGCC
>CAZOIN010000026.1:0-8055 GCA_964579985.1 uncultured Candidatus Saccharibacteria bacterium | reverse complement strand
CACGCTTCTGTAGTTCAATGGATAGAATATCTCCCTCCGAAGGAGATGATGCAGGTTCGATTCCCGCCAGAAGCATAAATTGCGAAGCACATACGAAGCTCACGATACCATATGCGAGCTAGCGTTAGTTAGTTGACCTTTTCTGTTAATTTTAGTACTATCTGCCAATTCGTTTTTTCTTGCCCGAACCTTAAATCTTGCCGGTTCCGTATTGTATATGCACGCCCAAACCAAAGTACAAACGGAAATTGATCGGGGATCCGGAGCTTCGGTTATCAACCTTGTTGATTCACTCATTGAGCACGCACAGCAGGCGCGTGCGTCCGATGTGCATATTGATCCACACGCAAATGGTGTTCGCATTCGCATTCGCGTGGATGGTGTGCTCCTAGACTCATACACTCTTCCAAAGGAACTGCACTCCCCGGTCATCTCGCGCATAAAGGTGCTTGCGAGCCTCCGTACTGATGAACATCAAGCCGCACAGGACGGACGTTTTCGCCTGAGTGTTGGAGATACCAAGGTTGATATTCGTGTTTCTATTATTCCGACATATTACGGTGAGAACGCGGTGCTCCGTCTTTTGTCCGACAACTCTTCGCAATTTTCACTTGAGGCGGTTGGTTTTTCAAAAGCAGACCAGGAAAGGATACTGCACGCGGCGCGTCGTCCACACGGCATGATACTCGCCACGGGACCCACCGGTTCAGGCAAAACGACTACACTGTACACGTTGATTAAGCTTTTTAATAAAGGAGATAATTCAATTGTGACCATTGAAGACCCCATAGAGTACGCCGTTGATGGTATAGAGCAAATCCAGGTGAATCCTCGGACGGGACTTACGTTCGCTGACGGTCTTAGGTCCATCCTTCGCCAGGATCCAAATATCATTATGGTGGGGGAGATTCGGGATACGGAAACGGCGAGCATTGCGGTTAATACGGCGCTCACCGGCCATCTCTTGCTTTCAACACTTCACACGAACGACGCTGCCACGACGCTGCCACGACTGCTTGATATGAAAATAGAGCCTTTTCTGATTGCTTCCACAGTCAATATCGCCATCGCCCAGCGCCTGGTGCGCAAGATTTGCGTAGACTGCAAGCGGGAGCGAGGATTTTCTACGAGTGAACGTGACAGTCTTTCAAAAACACTTTCGCCTGTTTTACTTGCGAATGTAGAGAAAATGTACGAAGGCACGGGCTGTAAAGAGTGTGGTGAGACGGGATACCGTGGCCGTATCGTTATCGGGGAAGTGCTGGTCGTTGATGATGAAATCCGTCAGGCGATGTTGCGCAAAGCATCTGCGAGCGAAATCAAACAGATCGCTATTAAAAATGGCATGACGACAATGGTCGAAGATGGTGTAGAGAAGGCAATCACGGGAAAGACGACACTTGCTGAAGTACTTCGAGTCACCCATGAGTAACAAGAAACGCAAAGTAAAGATTACCAGCAAGAAATCTCAAGTGTCAGTAGGGCAGAAGTCTTTGCAGACTAAGGCCGAATTAATCGTGCCAACGGAAGTACATAAGAGTACTTCTCCACTGGAGGCTACTATGGAAGGGCGTGGAGCACAGAGCGTGTCTTCGCCGGTAAAGGGAGTGAGAGGAAAATCCATAGTAGATATCGTCCGAGAAAAATTGAGACGGAAGACTGGCGGCGCAAAAGACATAGCACCTTCGAAAGTGGCGACCGAAAAGAAATCTACAGTAAGCAGTTTTAGTTTTGAAAGAATAGCCGCCGCTTTCAGAAAAAAACCCACGGATGCGAAGGAGGAAAAATCTGCGAAAAAGAAGGAAGTGACGGTTCCCTCAACTCTCTTTGCCGGTTTTTCCACAAAGGAGTTGACGCATTTTGCCAAACGTCTCGCCTTCCTCATTCGCTCCGAGGTGCCTATTTTGGAGAGCCTTCAGCTACTCCACAAGCAGAATCGTTCACGTGCTCGCGGGAGAATTCTGGGGTCCGTCCTAGACGATGTCGCGAATGGCCGCACCCTCTCCGTCGGTCTCGGCCGTTTTCCGAGCATTTTTGGCAACTTCACCATCAATGTCATACGCGTTGGCGAGATGAGTGGAACCCTCAGCAAGAATCTTGCCTATTTGGCACTCGAGCTGGAAAAGCGAAATGCGCTCAAACGCAAAGTGATCGGCGCTCTAGTGTATCCTAGCTTTATTACCGTCGCGACAATCGGTATCACCACGCTTCTGACGGTCTTTATCTTTCCAAAGGTGATGCCAATCTTCATCAGCCTTAATGTCACCTTACCGTTCACGACTAAAGCACTCCTTTTCTTGAGCAATTTTTTACGTTTCTACGGATTCTATCTACTCGGAGGATTGTCTGTCCTCGCCGCCCTGTATTTCTTCATCCTGCGCAGGAGTGAGAAGTTGCGATATTTCGTCGCGCGCACTATCTTGCGCTTACCGCTCTTCGGCCGGCTCGTGCAAAATTACAATATGACGAATTTGTGTCGTACCTTAAGTCTCCTGCTCCGCAGCGGGTTCAATTTAGTCGAGTCTTTGACGGTAACGGCCGATTCCACACAAAATCTGGTGTATCGGAGTGAGTGTATACGAACTCGGGATGGCATCATCAAAGGCGAGCGGATCTCACAGCATTTCGAAAAAATCCCCAAACTTATCCCCGATATGGTCGCTCATATGATAGCCATTGGAGAGAAATCTGGTACACTTTCCGATTCGCTTATGTACCTCGCGGAGCACTATGAAGCTGAAGTGGATGACACCGTCAAGAATCTCTCCAGTTCCATTGAGCCGGTGCTCATGATTTTCATGGGTCTTATTGTAGGTTTTGTCGCGGTCTCAATCATTACCCCCATCTATGAAGTTACACAGAATCTTCATCCATAACAAAAGCCGCGCTCGGGACTCTTCGACGCGGCTCCAGCGTGGGTTTACCCTCGTCGAACTATTGGTGGTCATCGGAATCGTCGCGGTCGTCAGCGGTTTTGCGCTCATCATGGGCTTAGATAGCTATCGCTCAAGTTCATTCCACGGCAATCGTGATGTCCTCGTCGCCGCCCTTATGCACGCGCGGGCGCAGGCAATCAACAATATTTGCATAGGCGGCGCGAGCATATGCCATGACGGAAAACCGCACGGCGTCGCGATTCGGCCGGCGGAGCACCCCGATAAGTATGTGCTATTCCAGGGGGTAAGCTATACTGCAAGGGACGCGGGCGTGGACGAGGTTCTTAATGCGAATATCCACTACTCGTACACGGGAGCTACGGAGGTCGTATTTACCCAGTTTTCAGCGACGACCAGCACCGCCGTGACGATCACCATCTCGGATTCAATGCGGAGTTCGGCTATTACTATCGGGACCGAAGGTCAGATAACATGGACAAATTAGCTATGAGGGGATTTTCGACCATAGAACTGATGATCGCGATGACGATTATGATCCTGACCCTGACTGCCGTTACGCTCGTTTCGTTTGGCAACCAAGGATTCCTTGTCGGCGCGCAGGTGAATGCAGAAGCGATGAATAGGGCACAGGAGATGCTTGAGCAAGAACAGGCGCTCGCGCGCAAGGATTTCAATCTGGTGAATCCTGTGGCCTCGACGACTGATGACATCTACACGAAAGCCATCGATGTACAGATCATCAACTCTCCCTCAAGCCCTGACTACCTTATGAAGGAAGTGAGAGCCCTCATCTCATGGAAGGACGAGCGTGGGCAGACGCGGCTTTTGAACCTTAACACTCTAGTTTCCAATTTTGAAACGCCGACCGGCAACAACACCTGTGATTCAACAGTGCGTGGAGCGTGGCAGTCACCACAGATCATCAATGGTGAGACGGATTTCGCAACGCTTGTCGGCGATCCGTTCGGCACCTACACGATCGGCGACCTTGATGCCTATCGCGGCAAGCTCTATGTGGTTGCGGCGAATACATCGGCACCTTCAAAGGAAACATTTTTTGTGTTTGATATTTCCAATCCGGCGGCCCCCCTGTTGCGGGGAAAGATCGACAATGCGCTTACCGTAAATCCTGGTTTTAGTGCGGTCCGGGTGTCAGAAGATCCCGCTTCAAACCCCGTAAAAACCTATGCATATGCGGCCAGCAATGCGAACTCCGATTACACGACCTGTAATCCAGTTACGAATCCTGCCTGCGGAGAGCTCGTAATCTTTGACGTGACGGATGGAGCGAACCCGACTGTGGGAACCAACTTGATGCTCGCCTCAAGCACTGCGCCTTTTGTGAAGGGAAATCAGGCGCGAGGGAGGAGCATTTTCTATAGGAATGGCTACGTGCTGTTGGGACTCTCGGCGACGGGTGCGGGAAACGGACCGGAGTTCCACATCCTCGATGTCCATAATCCGACGGCGCTCTTTGGCGGCACGCACGTCTTGTTCCCTGTCGGAAGCTTCTTAGTGGCTAACGACATCAACGCTCTCTCTATGCGAGGAACCTATGCGTATCTTGACACACCTAATACACAAGAGCTTCAGGTACTTAACATTACCAATCCGAACACCCCTACGCTTGCGGGAAGTTTTAACTCTCCGAGTGGCACGGGACACGGGAAAAGCATGTATCTTGTTGGTAATCGTCTGTATCTAGGGAAGACGGTGCCCAACGCGGGAAATGATTTTCACATTCTCGATATCACAACCCCAGCCGCGGCGCTTCCCGAGCTCGGAGGCATGAGTCTGCCAAGCAGTGTGAATGCCATAGTGGTGCGCGATTACCTATCATTTCTTCTTACGCGCACTGATCTTCAGATATTCAAAACTGATAACCCAGGAAGTATCAGTACTTGGGGATCAATGGTACTTCCTGCAAGTGGCCATCCAACAGAAGAACCCTCCATGGACTGCGAAGGAAATTACCTGTATGTCTCGTCAAATGATGCGGGTGGAAAGGGAAAGCTTTATGTCATAACGTCATCACCGTGATCCTGCATCACTTGCATGAATTGAAAAAGAGAATCGGGATATTTATGGATAGAAAAAGTGAAGAAGGGTTCACACTCATTGAGACGCTTATTTACATCGCGCTCTACGCTATCATTATGTCTGGCGTAGTTGTGTCGGTGTATAGCATTTTTGAGTCAAGCGCACACAACCAGATTAAAGCCGTCGTGCAGGAAGAAGGAAGTTTCCTTGTGGGGAAGATAGACTGGGCGCTTACCGGCGTCTCAAGCATCACGACTCCCGCCGCGGGCTTTTCCGGTTCTTCGCTTTCCGTTTCCAAATTCGTCCCAAGCGATAATCCCATCGTTATCGCGGCGAGCGACAGTGACATGACGATCTCAAAAGCGGGGAATGCGCCGCAAGTTCTCAACAATTCAAATGTCCGCATCGCGAATCTCACATTTACGCACACACTCCCCCCCGGTGACGGTCTCAATCCCGAAAGTCTGAAGGTGTCATTTACCCTTTCTGCCACAACCTCTACGGGCTTTCTTTTTTCCCAATCCTTCGCTACTGCAAAATATCTCCGCAAATGAAACACGTTTTTACATACAACAATACGAAGGGAGGATTCATTGCTTTGGTGTCCACCTTGGTCATTTCGGCGGTACTCATGGTACTCATGTTTTCGGTGAATACCAGCTCATTCTATGCTCGCTTTGACGCGCTCGGAGGCGAGTACAAGCGCACCGCGCTCGGACTTTCGGAAAGCTGTGTGAACGCCGCGCTCCTCAAAGTCGCACAGAATTACAACTACACGTTGGCGGCAGGAGGCGAAACGGTCGCAGTCGGTCCTGACCTATGCGTCATCAGGGCTGTCACCTATGGCTTAGAAGACCCGATAACACATCGAAAGCTCGCAACCATACGGACGGACGCGCAGTATCCCGTGACAGGTGGCGCATGGAGCACGGTAAAAGTAGAAGCCAGTGTTCGCAATCCCGCATACCTGATAGCGATACCTCCGCCGACCTGTACAGTTTTGGCTTCTCCCGCATCTATTCCAGCCGGGCAATTAATTACTGTTCAATGGAGCGCGTCGTCTAATGCAACTTCATTTGAACTGACGCCTACGCCCGCTCCAGCTATCAGCAATCCAGCTGAAGCGCAAAGTGGCTCTCGCACTTTTACTGCTGGTGGTGTAGGTCCGGTCACATACACAGGTGTTGCTTTCAACTCTTTCGGTGTGGCTTCTGCTGATTGCACGAGTACTGTCACAGTTACAGCTCCCCCGCCTTCACCTGCTTGCGCGGATACTGTCATGATGATGGATCGGACCAATAGCACGAGCGGTTTTCAAACTCAAATGGGAAATGCTGTCAAAGCCCTGCTTAATTTATATAACACTCTTTCACCAGCTCCGCAGGTGGGGATCGGTGATTATGGAGCTGTGACAGAAACCAATAAAAATTTATACGGGAGTAATTATAATTTCTATGCCGAAATTCCTAATGGCTCTGTTGGGGCAAGTCCCACAACCTTAATTTCAGGCCTTTTGACAAATAATTATGGTAGTGAAGGTATTATTACTCCTGCCCCAGTCAATACAGGTAACCTAGCACCCACAGGTGAAGGAAATTTTAAAGACTGGACTGTTTGGATTAATAACAAAATAGATAGTAAAAAGGCAGTTGAAGCAATTCTAAATAATGACGGTGACACTAAATATATTTCTAAAAGTAATTTAACAAATACTGGAGGAGATGCCTATACATTTAAAATACCAAATGCAGGAGTAGGTGCCGGTTCTACTATCAATTCAGTAACACTTTATGCAGTAGTGGCAAAAACAATTGCAGTTGGTAACCCAACAATTAAATTAAGAGTTGAAAAAGGCACACAAGCCAACAATATAAAAGATGACCCAATAAGTTACATATTAACAGACACAAATTATTCCATCAAAAGCTGGCAAATGGTAAATAATCCATTTACCAATGCTCCTTGGACACTCAATGAAGTTACTAATTGGACTATCAGGTTTGGTGTTTTCAAACCCACTAATACTGGCACCGCCAAAGTAACTCAAATATATGTAGTGGTTAATTATACTGGTCCTGCTACATCAGCAGGTACCCGACTTTATAAAACAGCCACAGAGATATATGCTCATGGCACCAGTGGCGGTGGAACTAGCAATCTTTCCGATGGTGTACGAGTTGGAAATATTGAACTCAACAGAACCACACCCATAACAGATATAACAGGTGTGATAAGTAACGGTCATGATATCACTAAAGAAAAAGTTTTAATTTTCGTGGCTGATGGTAAACCGGATTTCCCAAAAGACGGTTTGCCTCAAAATAATATTCCAGCATGTAATTCATTAACAAGTGATTCAGGAAAGCGATATGCCTGTGAACAACTATACAAAACATCAGATGAGGCGAAATTAAGTGGCACAAAAATTTTCTCAATTTATTTTGGCAATGCGAATACAATCCAACAAAACATAATGACCCAAATCTCAAGTGGAAGCGACTATTTCTTTATTTCCCCAACCGCTGAAGCTATGGCGGGAATATTTGAAACCGTTGGAAGGCTTGCCTGCCCTGCGCTTGCTCCGGCATGCTCTAACACTATAGATGACGATGGAGACGGACTTATAGATACCAATGACCCCTCTTGTCATACTGACGAAAACGCCGCAAATTCTGCTTCTTATGACCCAAATGATAATGATGAATGGACTGCTCCTGATCCGCCAAACCCTCCAGACCCCCCTCCTCTACCACTTCCAATAGACATTGGTTCTTGGGATGAAATTATTAATGTCTTTCTTTAGTGTTGCTTACTTTTAACATCTATGATATAAAGCTTTCTATAAATCAGTCGAAGATTTAGTAATATTTATCATTACCAAATAATTTATGAAGAAAATTAACAGAATAAATGAAAAAAGCGGTTTTACTCTGATTGAAATTTTAGTCGTTATCGGCATTATCGCTATTTTAGCCACTATCGTTATCATCGCTATCAACCCCGCCAAGCAATTCGCCCAAGCTCGCAATACGCAACGAACAGCGAATGTAAATGCAATCTTGAATGCGATTGGCCAGAGAATTGCGGACAATAAAGGAACCTTTGAAGGAAAGTTTTC
>CAZOIN010000025.1:0-3128 GCA_964579985.1 uncultured Candidatus Saccharibacteria bacterium | reverse complement strand
GGCTGGACGATTCGATTGAGAGGTCCAAAGGGGAATATCGTAAAGACCACGGTCACCGATGCTAACGGGAATTACTCATTTACCAGTTTACTCGCCGGAAAGTATAAAATCCGCGAGGTGCATCAGAAGGGTTGGAAACGGATGACGAAAAATCCGAAGCAGATTGTCATTTCAGCCGGGAGTGTGGTGACGAATATAAACTTCGGTAATGCAAGGAAGCGGGTACAGGAGCTGGAAGATACCGCGATTGACGACGAGCGGGATGAACAATAAGGTACATTCGTCTAAATTGACTTTGAATTACGAAACGCCCCGTTTCTGTCATCCTCGCGAATGCGGGGATCCAGAGTGTGGCTTATTGTATAGGTCTGGATTCCCGCCTACGCGGGAATGACAGCTTAGAATGTTAGTTTCGTAATTCAAAGTAAATTGAAGTGATTTTGTAGTCATCAAACTCTACATCCATAAAATCCGTGCGGATGCCGGCATAGCCTGCGTTCACTATCGCGCCTCCGCCGAAACTTCTTCCATCGTCTTTCTTCTGTCGTCTGCAGCCTGCGCGCCAAAATCCAATCATCGCTTTTGCTTTATCCTATACGGGACACGCATTGGGGCGGCGGGGAGTTTTGTGGTAAGATTGGCCAGTGGATTACAGCGACAGCGAGATAAAACTTGACCAGACACTTTTGGAGAGGCACGGTGTCCTGTTGGTGTTGCTTTTCGGTTCGGCCGTCACCGGCAGTCGGCATCCAGACAGCGACGTTGATATTGGCGTTTTGTTTAAAAATCCTGGGCTGGTAGCGAAAAACCCCGTTCTAGTTTACGGCGACCTTCAGGCGGAGTTCTCAAAGCATTTTAGGAACAAAAAGATTGACGTTGTCTATTTTCACGAGGCGCCATTGAGTTTGCAGTTCAAGGCGATGGACGCTGGGGTTGTGCTTTTTGAGTCGTTGCCGGCTGCTTTCGCTGATTTCAAAGAAAAAATCATGAGGGAATATTTTGACTTTAGATTTTTTGAGGATATCTTAAACGCTCCGTTCATAAAAGCCGCCTAAAATTTATGATTCGCGACAATCCCATTGATTTGAATAAAGTGAAAAACGCTTTGGCGGGCGTTGACGCAAACGTTACGGAGCTTGATGTGTTTGCCAAAATGAGCGAGATAGATTTTGTCGCTGACAAAAAAATTATGGTTTGGCTGAACATTATCTGCGGCGCGCTCTGGAAGGAATTTTAACTATTGGTACCCACATTCTTTCCCGACTGCCGGTTAAGACCAAAGATTATCAGGAAATCATCATTGCGCTTGGTGAGCAGGGGATTATTTCTAAAGATTTTGCCGATAAGAATCGGCGATTGGCCGGCTATCGAAACCGATTAGTTCATGTTTATTGGGAAGTTTCGGCGAAAGAGCTTTATGAGGTAATTCAGATGCATTTGCCCGACCTTGGAAAATTTTGCGAATATTTTCGCGCGGTGTTGATTAACCCCGAAAAATTTAATTTGCGGGTTGCATGAATAAAAACCGCTCGTCCATATCCCCGCAGCAAGCTCTCGGGGTATTAGGCGAGCGGACTTTTATTTTGAAAACCCCTCGGTTTTCAACGCTCGCGGACTCGCTGCTTTCCGCCACGGGGACACTCCCGTTTCCCCGACCCCCTTCCCCTCTCTCCGCATTCATCCCCGCAGCAAGCTCGCGGGGAATTCTGCGGGGAGATTAATTCGCGGCAACCGCGAACGAGCGGACAAACGTAAACAGTCTTTTAGCATTTGCTCACGGCCGTGAGCAAATGCTAAAGGTGAAAGTTGGATGGCAACAAAGCTTTGGCATCTTCAATTTTGCAGCTGTTCGGAGACTCACGAGCAAAATTGGGAGCTACTGTTCTGCAATTTTGTAGGCATCGAGCTCTACGTCCATAAAATCGGTGCGGATGCCGGCGTGGCCCGCGTTCACTTCAAGGGGTAAGAACATAACGCTCTCGCCACGTACAACTATCTTCAACATTCTGTGCTATAATATCGCGCATGAGCAAGCCAAAACTTATTATTTTATTCGGCTCAAAAGCTCGAGGAACTGCCGGGAAACAGTCGGATACTGACGTCGCGGTACTTGCGAATCATCCGTTGACGCTTGAAGAAAAAGGCGTACTCCATGGACAGATAGCGAAAAGACTTTCTGTTTCTGAAGAGAGTGTTGATTTGATTGACCTTTATGACGCGCCGCCGCTTTTAGCTCACCAAATAGGAGAAACCGGCACACTGCTTCAAGGCACGCGGTTCGAGTTCAACCGGTTTCGCATTCGCGCCTGGAAACACTACCTTGACACTGCAAAATTCCGCCGCGCCCGCGAGCAGGCCCTTAAAACGTATGTCCAAAGAAGTAATTCTTAAAAAGATAGAGCAGCTCAAGGAATTGCTTGCGGAACTTGGAAGGCTCCTTGAGACGCCTTTGGAACTCTTCGCCAATGATCTTAAAACGATTCGGGCAGCCGAACGCAATTTCGAACTCATTGTCGAGGTTGCAAGCGATGTCAACACTCAACTACTTCTTGACTCGGGAAAGAAAACGCCAGACACCTACAAGGGGTCTTTTATCGCCATCAAAAAGGAGGGAATTCTTTCGGCAAAGCTAACCTCGGAGTTGGTTACGTCTGCCAAGTTGCGAAATGTTCTCATCCATGAATATGACTTTGAAGAGGATTATAAATTATTTTACAGCGAGGCTAAAAAGTTGCTTCCAGCGTATAAAGATTATATACGCTCTGTGATGGCAAACCTCACGTAAAACCCAGCCTCTTGACCACGGGGCATTAACCCTGCGACCAGGAAAGAAGACCCCCCAGACCCTCCGCACACCGAAGGTAGTCGTAGACTAGCGCAGGGCATTACACACAAGGTGTGGGGGTAAAAGCAGATTTATCGGGCAAAATTAGGAGACGTCGAGACCTTCCGTGGCACCCTAAGCCCTGCCAATGTCTTGCGCGGTTGCAAAATTGCGGATACAGACTTTCTGGTCGGGACCCGATACCCAACTTCCTCTCCCCTCTCTGCTTGTCGTCTTAGCATTTGCTCACGGCCGTGAGCAAATGCTAAAAGTGAAAATGGGAGAGCAGCAAAGCTTTGGCATC
>CAZOIN010000024.1:0-3020 GCA_964579985.1 uncultured Candidatus Saccharibacteria bacterium | reverse complement strand
TGCGTGACCCAAACCGCAATATCCGGCAGAACAGAGCTCATCATAATCAACGAGAGAATTCCTCGGAATGCCGAGGGAAACTTTCGCGGCAATTTGGGGAACAAGCGGGAGATATTTTTCCGCCAGTCTTTCTTTAGTAGTTATAGACAGTCTTTCTGATTTCCTTGGTTTTTGTTGTGTCCAAGAGTTTTGTATCACTTCTTGCGTCAAGAAGCAACTAGCAAAAGAGTCCGTCATGTGGCCTTATACTCTATTCTGATATTCTTGAGAATATCAGAATAGAGTATGTTGAGAATGGTGTAGACCGATTATTTTTTCCTGGAGTGTACGATAGCAGCCTTGATGAATGCGGAGAACAGCGGGTGTGGGTGAAAAGGCCGGGCCTGAAGCTCGGGATGGAATTGGGTACCGAGGAAGAACGGGTGCACCGAACGAGGAAGCTCCGCGATCTCACAAAGCCTACCATTCGGGGATTTTCCTGAAAACACGAGACCCGCTTTTTCAATCTGCGCAATATATTCCGGATTCACTTCGAAGCGGTGGCGGTGACGTTCATGAATCAGCTTATAGTTTTTAGCTTCTAGTGAAATAGTCGTAGACTGCTTATAGCTTTTGGGATCTGAATACGCTACATACGCTACGGTATCTGGTGTGAGTTTGCACGGATAACTCCCGAGTCGCATCGTGGCGCCATACGCGCCCTCTGCCATATGCTTTTTCTGCTCGGGCATGATGTCAATGATCGGCTGCGCCGTCTTCGAATTGATCTCGGTGGTATTAGCTTCTTTAAGTCCCGCGACATGCCGTGCGAATTCAATGACCGCGAGCTGCATGCCGTAACAGAGACCGAAAAACGGAATGTCATTCACTCGCGCGAACTCGATAGCTTTGATTTTTCCTTCGATGCCGCTCTCGCCAAACCCGCCTGGGACGAGGATTCCGTCGTAGTCCTTCAAAATGGAGACGTTTTTTCCCCCCTTCTCGAAGTCCTTGGCGTTCACCCATGTGAGCGAAGGCTTCCGTCCCAATTCCCACGCCGAATATTTTACGGATTCGATGACGGAGAGATACGCGTCCGAAAGCACGAAATCTCCCGTGTCGAAATATTTGCCGATGATAGCGATATTAATGGGCTCTTTCGCGGATTTTATCTTTTCCACAAACCCGCTCCACTCTTTCATGCCGTTTTCTTTGACTCGCACCTCAAGTTTAAGCCCGTGCAGCAATATCTCACCCATGTGCTCATTCTCGAAGTTTGTCGGCACTTCATAGATACTCTCAATATCCGGAGCAGAGATGATATGTTTCGTATCCACGTTGCACCACACGGCAAGCTTTTCTTTGCGCTTCTCATCGAGTGCGACCGGACCGCGCGCGATGATGATGTCCGGCTGAACACCATAGGAATTGAGTTGGCGTACTGCATTTTGTGTTGGCTTGGTCTTCATTTCCCCGATGGTGCCAGGTACGGGGAGGTACGAGACGAGGATGAACACTACATCGTCTGGATTTTTGAGATTGAGCGAGCGCGCAGCCTCAATAAAAAGAATGTTCTGATAGTCGCCGACCGTGCCGCCGATCTCGATGACCGAAATATCGGATCCGCTTACTTCCGCAGCCTTGATAAAGCGGCTACGGATCTCGTCGGTAACATGCGGTATCGCCTCGACGAACTTGCCATGGTATCCAAGTGAACGTTCGCGATCAATGACCGCCTTATACACCATGCCGCTCGTCATGTAATCGGCGGGCGAAAGGTCGCGATCGAGAAAGCGTTCGTAGTTCCCCATATCCTGATCGGTCTCAAGTCCCGAATTCAAAACAAAAACCTCGCCATGTTCGGTGGGGTTCATAGTCCCCGCGTCAACATTGAGGTACGGGTCAATCTTCATGAGATTCACCTTGAAGCCTTTGGCCTGCAAAATGGCGCCGATAGAAGAGGTAGCAATGCCCTTGCCTACGCCGGACATCACACCACCGATCACAAAAATGAACTTATGCCGCTTCGCTTCACTCATAACGTATGACGTATCACTGAATAACTGAATGACAAAAAATACATAGTGTTTCCGCTTGGGTTATTCAGTGATTCAGTTATCTGTTATGGGTTATACGTTTAGATAACGTCTCACCGCAAGAAAGCTTGAGATCACGCCGAGCGCGATGCCTGAACCAGCGATGATAAGGAAGAACTCACCAAAATGCGCGAGATAATATCGGAAGAGGTTCAGTCCACTAAAGAAATTTTGTGTGGCATCCCCGAGATAATACGTGAGCGGGTAAAAGAGAGCAAGAGTAATGAATGCCGCGCTCACCCCATACAGGACGCCGGACACCACGAAGGGCCCTCGGATGTACTTGTCGCTCGCGCCCACAAGACGCATCACCCCGATCTCTTCCCGTGAAATGTAGATCGCCAAACGGATGGTATTAAAGGCAATACTGATCGAGATGACCACGAGTATGAGTGCAAGCGCGAATCCGATGGTTTGCGCGGAGCGTATAATGTCAGAAAGCTTATCAATGGCTGCTTTGTGATCGTAATAATTGACCTCGTCGATGATGGACGCACTCTCGCTAGAAAGAGCGTTTTCGCTTTTAAGGAAATTCGCGATGCCTTCATATTGCGACGGCTCCTTCGCACGAACATTGAGTACTGCCCCGAGTGGGTTATCGGGGAGTTCATCGAGTGCCTGCAAAGTGAGTTCATCATTTTCATGACGTTTTCGGAAATTTTCGAGTGCCTGCGCGCGTGAGATATATTCGACCTCTTTTACCTCGGGAAGATTGCGAATGACATCGGCGAGCGCGAGGACGTCTTCTTCACTCGCACTTGTGATAAAGTACACGTTCACATCGACTTTGCTTTTGATTTCTTCGAGGGAAGCGCTGAGCGTCGCTGAAATGAAGATCACGCTTCCAATAACGAAAAGCGTTACGGTCATGATAAAAACCGAGGAGAGGGAAACGAAGCCGTTGCGGTAGAAATTGATGACTCCGGCTTTGATGACGCGTTTGAT
>CAZOIN010000023.1:0-5266 GCA_964579985.1 uncultured Candidatus Saccharibacteria bacterium | reverse complement strand
CGGCGCAGGCGGCGCCGTTAACGGCGGCACAGCAACTACGAACAAACGACGCGCAAGCCAACCTTACGGACGCACGGGGGGACCTCGATGCCGAGCGGGCAGCTGTCGCCTCACAACAACAACCAGCCGTCGATGCGGCGCGGCAAAACCTTGAGCAGGAACAACGAAGTCTTGCTCAAAATCCAAACGATGCCATACAGCGAGGCATCGTGGAAAACATGCGACAACGTCTTGCGCAGGCGCAAGCAGGTTCTCCAAAACAGCAAGCAGATGTCAAGGAGAAGCAGGAGATATTTGAGCAAAGCGAGCGCGAGCTTGCGACGGCGCAGGCAACTAACGCTTCCGAGCGGCAAGGAGTTGTCGCGGCGGCGCAGGCGGCACTCACGACGGCAGAGGCGCCTCGTTCGCTGACGCCGGAACAGCAGAGAATTCAGACGGCTGTGGTGGCTCTTGCACAAGCAGAGCAGAATCTTGTAGCGAACCCGAACGACCCCGCACTACAACAGGCAAGAGCAACGGCGCAAGGACAGCTGTCAGCACTTTCTGAGGCTCATAGGATACTCGCGAAGGCGAACACGGACTTGACGAACGCGACCACGGCACTGCAAGCCTTTCAGACGGCGAACGAACACAATATCGATGCGCTTAGGCGGCGTAAATCGGAAGCCTATGCCGCCGTTTCTCCCTCGGAATACATCAAGTATGCCCCGAAGGCGGATATCATTAACAATATGGATTTCGGAGATACCCCGCTTAGTATCTATAACGCCGTTATAGCTGATGAACACCGACTGAACGAGCACGAAAAAGAAGAGGCGTCGCATAACTTCCTCCATCGGTTGAATGAGGTAGCGCAAAGAGGAGGAGCCAGAACCGAACAGTATAATAGAGATGTTATTACCCTCCAGCGAGAATTGAACCGATTCGGTTCCCGCAGAGAGCAGATTATGAGTAGAATGGCTCCGGAGTTGCGCGCGGATATCGAACAGGCAGAGACTCGTGAAAGAGAAATACTGGAACGTTTGGCAAGAGAGGAACTCCGCCGCCAGGAGGCCGCCGCCCGTAACATTATCCATTAAACATTAAACAACGCACATGCCATTTGAAACACCCCCAGAGCAAGTGGAAACCAAAGAGTCGCTCCAAAGAGAACTCGCGGAAGTTCAAGCGCGCCTAGCCGAGCTAAAGAGCAGGATATCCCCGGAACAACAGCGCGAACTTGATGACCTGGAGCAGGAACGACCCCAAGCTCCGAAACAACCCGGCTGGGAGGAAGCTCC
This sequence comes from uncultured Candidatus Saccharibacteria bacterium, assembly GCA_964579985.1. Classification (GTDB taxonomy): domain Bacteria; phylum Patescibacteriota; class Minisyncoccia; order Phycocordibacterales; family UBA10002; genus UBA10002. The sequence goes on along the minus strand of CAZOIN010000023.1, from coordinate 3,986 downwards.
TGACATCCGGAAGGCTATCCGGAATATGCGCGGCACCGAAGCTGTTGAGAATTGGTATCGCTATTCACGTGAGAGCTTCAACAACGAACTGCTCACGCAATCAATCATGCAGGGCGTGTGGAACGATGTGCGTAAAAGCGACAAATTTGATTCGGGATTCAAGGAGGATATGCGCGTTATGAAGCGCCAGTATATTATGTACAGCGGCGACCTTACTCTCGGATTTGACCCTAATGTGACCAAAGCACTCCACGAAACGCATGGCTTTGAATTGGATGAGCTTCGTAATCTTGCGAACGAGCGCCTTAAAAAACTCGGTCCTGATGGTAAACCCCGTGACGAAAGAGGGAATTTGATGGGAAATTATTTTGACAATTACGACAGGGACTTTACCGAAAAGGGGACGGTGCGGAACATCGGGAGAGAGTACCAGAGCCTGATAGCAGCACACAACAAAACCTTGCCCCCGCAGGAGCAGATTCGAGATGGCGCGGATACGCGTGAGCGCGCGGAGGTGCGCCACAAGGCTGGCTTTACCATGTTTAAGGACGTGTCTCAAAATCTCGCGGATAACGAGTTCACCATGATGCCTGGGTCACTCCGAGGCCTCTATGTGGTTATGCGAAACATGGACGAAAACAAACTTCAGCACTACAGAGACCGCGACCTCGATGTGAAGATACCGATGGTCAACTTCTTCATAGAGCAATTCCGTGATGATGTGCTTGAAGTGCGTGAAGCATCCACAAACAACTTGGCGCTCTTCACCTGGTTTGTGAACAAGGCGGGACAGAACTTTATTCCTTTTGATAGTAATGTTCGTGAGGATCTTAAGGTCTGGTGGGAGGTTATCAAATCATTTCTCGGACGGCCCAAAGATTCACGCGTGCAACCTTCTATTTTTGGTTATCTGCAAGATGAGGACTCCGGCGGCAACAACTCCAAAGTGATGCGTAAAATCAATGAGCTTCGGGGGAAGAAAGGACTGCCGCCACTCACTATGGACAATACGCCATTTGCCCGCATTGGCGTTACCACAGGTTATGCGAAAGGAAAGAAAAAAGAGCGCGCTAGGACAAGCGGCGAAGACACTGAAGAGTAAAGAAATAATCACGCTATAACATGGACCCTCAAGACGCACGGCAACAACTGAATATATTCGTTGATACGCTTCCCGACAGCGTATTTATCCCGTTGCGCGATAAAGGCATTGACCCGGGCCTTCTTACGACCGATATTACTTCGGCGTATGAACTCGTAATTCGGGAAACAGGCAATATTGTCGAAGGTGTTCGCCGCGTGCTTTCGGGCGTTGATTCGCCGAGCAATTTGGTCGCGTTTATCCAAAAAGACGAGCGTATCGAGGAAGACAATCGCTCGAAGATTCCGGCGCTTGCGTATGAGATTCAGACAAAGATTTTTGATCCGGTTCTGCCGATATTGAAAGGGGCGGGATTCCCGATTAAAGAAGGGAGGGTGGCCCCCTCGGGGAAATCCGAAATCCGAAATCCGAAATCCGAAGGGGAAGGGATAGTTTCGCCAAACACCACTACTCCTCAAGCCACTCCAATTTCCGCAATTTCTCCATCTTTATCTGAACTAAACGCTAAACGCTATCCGCAGTCTACGACTATTCCACTAAACGCTTTGGACGAGAAGAATATTCGCGCGTTGACGCGTATCGCCGCAGGAACCACCTACACCGAAGATGATCTTCGGAACGCGTTTGAAGAGCTTCCGGTTGGCCTTCGTCAATCGCTCTCCTCTGTAGACACCGCAAACGCCTTACAGGGAATCGCCAAAAAGCATCTTCTGCATGTAGACCAAATGGCATCGCTCGCAAGCGAGACGGGGCTCGTGCTTCTCGGACTCACGCATCCTGGGAGCTTCATCGGAAATATCGCTCGGCGTCTTCGTCTCCCCGAAAATCAGACTAAAGAGATTGCGCGGGATATCAGCGCGGAGATTCTTGCTAAAGTTCGTGATGCGCTAAGAGGACTGCATGAAGAAAATCCGAAATCCGAAATCCGAAATCCGAAACAAATTCTAAATTCAAATACTCCAAAAAGACCTGATTCGGACAAGTTATCAGCTACCCGCCCGAACGTACCAGGATCGGTTCAGTACGGGCGGGAAAGCTATCCAGCAGCTGGCGGACTAAACGCTTCTCTCCAAACTCCCTACTCGGCTGGAGCCAAATGGAATACCGGAGACAATATATTGGCAAAGCAAGCCGCAATGAAGCAGGAGGGGCCGTTAAGCCGGGCAGAGGTGCTGCGGGGCATTGAGAATCCAACCCCACTAAACGCTAATCGCTATCCGCCTCCTGGCGGACTAAATGCTTCTCCAGTGGGCCCAACGGGGTGGAAACCGCAGCAGTCAGCGATTAGTCCGCCAGGAGGCGGGGAGCGTTTGGCGGTTAGTAATAAGAAGATGGAAGAAACAGCTCCCACAATATCAGAATTCAGTACCTCTCTTGGTAGGGGTACTGGAGATAGAGAACTGAACGCTAAACGCTCCACGCTAAACGCTTCTCTCCAAAGCGAAGTGGCGTTTCCGCCGCCAAAACCGAAGGCCGAACCGCAGGATTTCCTGGACCAGAAATTGGAGGTTCCTATGGGGATTCCGAAAGAAGAAAAAAGCTACACGACCGACCCGTACAGGGAGCCACTCGCGTAAGCGCGAGTGTCGAAGTATGAATTATGAATACTGAATTAAGGGGAGAAAAGATTAGAACGTTCCGAGACTTGTACGCATGGCAAGAGGCTCATAAATTTGTACTTACGGTATATGCTCTATCGAAAAAGTTTCCCAAAGAGGAGTTATTCGCACTCACGAGTCAGTTACGAAGAGCGGCGGTCTCTATTACGTCGAATCTGGCCGAGGGTTTTAGCCGGACTTCATACAAAGAGAAAGCGAACTTTTACTCTATAGCGCTAGGATCATTAACTGAATCTCAAAACCAACGCATTATTGCGCTCGACCTCAACTACACGGCAAAAATGGATTTCGATAATGCGTGGAATCAGAGCGTAGTAGTGAGTAAACTCATCAACGGTCTCCTAAAAAGCACCCGAAGTTATCAAATCCCTATTCATAATTCATAATTCTTACTTCATAATTCTGCTTTTCATGCGCTTCCAGGTTCCACAATTCATCAATATCGAGGACAAGATTCTCGGGCCATTCACTATCAAGCAATTCGTCTATCTGGTGGGAGGAGCAGGCATGGTCTATATAGTCTACAATTTTCTGCCGTTCTACCTGGCGATTGTGATTATCGCGCCGTTCGCCGCCTTCACGCTTGCGCTTGCCTTCTTTAAGCCGAACGGTAAGCCATTTATCTTCATGGTTCAAGCGGCGATTCAGTTTGCACTTTCGAACAGGCTCTATCTATGGAAGCATGTGCCCAAACAAATGACGCCGAGCGATGCGGCGAGGGAGCTCTCCACACCGATAAACGTCGTGCCCTCTCTGTCCGAAAGTAAATTGAAGGATCTGACGTGGGCACTGGATATTAATCAAAACATAAAAAAGAGAAGGTAATATCGAATCTCAAATACCTGAATCCATTTTAAAATCCGAAACACCAAATCCGAAATCCGAAAAATATCGAATATAGAATGGAAGAAAAGCCAAAAAAGAAATATGACCTTGAGGAAAGATGCTTTGTCTTTGCAAAGGACATTCGTTTCTTTGCACAAAAACTACCACGGTCGACTGCTAACTTTGAAGACATCAAACAATTAATCCGTGCATCTGGTTCAATAGGAGCCAACTACATAGAGGCTAACGAGTCATTAGGACAGAAAGACTTCCTCATGCGGATCAAAATCTCTAGAAACTTTGAATTACGAAACTAACATTCTAAGCTGTCATTCCCGCGTAGGCGGGAATCCAGACCTATACAATAAGCCACACTCTGGATCCCCGCAGTAGCCTGTCCTCGGCCACGATCGGGGACGAGGATGACAGAAACGGGGCGT
>CAZOIN010000022.1:0-2516 GCA_964579985.1 uncultured Candidatus Saccharibacteria bacterium | reverse complement strand
CGCCGTCAACGACCACCTTCTCAGTGATGACGCGTTCCGTAATCCGTTCAATGGTCGTCTCTTTCACCGGTGGAGAAGAAACGACTGGTGCAGAATCGGCAAGAACAGGAAGAGAAGAAGTTTCATTGCCTTCCGAATCTGTGGGAGAAGAAAGAAGAGGGGGAACCGGCACGACAGCAAATCTCTTTACGAAGTTCGTCGTCCCCTGCCGAACCGTTGAAGCCGCGAAGGAGACAGAGCGAGCCAACTCCCGCGCGACATCGCCAAACGCGGTGACCAAGGCGCGCGAAGAAGTAAAGACGCTCGCGGCCGCCGAATCCTGAAATGATTCCACATTCTCGACAAGACGCGTATGGACAGTTTCCGCTCTGACCCGCACATCACTTAAAAAATTCTCAACCGAGGACAGTGTCGCCGTATACATACCTCCAACAAATACACCGGAAAAAAGTAAGGCGGTAAGAAGCACGGAACGGAGTCCTGGTATCGAAGTGGCACCAAGAAGTAGGTGCGCGCTCCCCCGCGCGACACTCTGAAGTACCGAAAGTGTATCGCTGATTGTGTTCGCAATGCGCGCGCTTACCTGTGTGAATTTTTCTGTGAAAAAATCATTCGCACTTGCCCGTAAGATTTTCTCGGAAGACGCACCACCTGCTTCAACGGAAGAAACCACATTCTCTGAAGGTGGAAGTGTTTTGACAGGCGGAAGTTTTTCCGAGGTAGGTTCGGCCGGATGAACTCTGTTCCCGTTCCGAAGCACATTCACCGTTTCGATAAGCCTTAAGTAATTGTGAAGCGAATCCTCGGCAACATACCAAAGCCGACCTATCATCTTGCACTCGAGCTTCCCCCCACGGCAGAGCTGACTGATGTAGTCGGCGCTGTATCCGGAAAGCTCGACCGCATTCCTTGTAGGAATAAAGTTTTTGCCGTCGAAAGTGAGAGGAGAGAGGATCATATCGAAATACGGAAATTAAGAGGATTTGAATTTCACGAGCATGTGGGCAAAGAAGGTCATCTCGCGTACCGAGATGACTCCTCGGCAAATAGAACGTTCACTCGTTTCCAGTAAAAAACTCCGCAAAATAAGGGCCACTGATTTCGTGGTCGAGCTTCCTCGCAAGGCACAGTTGCCAAACACTGGCGTTACCACATCAAAAATCTGAACGGGCTTTCGCACCGGGACACAGCGTCCGTCTTTTTTGGGAGAAAGATCTTGAAGTTGCATGGGGGTAGTGAGCGTAATTACGCAGTGTCCTATCGAAAAAACGATTTGTGAAGTTGCTTTGAACATGCGATACTAATTATAAAGTATGGACATCTTAAATAGGTGTTGATACAGAAGGGTATCTCGAATGCCGAGATGCCTTCGCGGCTAATGAGGTTCAATTTCGGCACGCTCAAAAAACTACATAAAGTAAGAAGATCTATATTTTAGACTTTCCCTATACTAGTAAATGTAGATAAAATGGGCGTTTCCCGAAAAAGCCATTGTTTCACAATTTTAAGACCGTTTTCTCTCCTTCGGTTATCCACAATCTATTAGACACCGAGTGTTTGATAAATCTGCATGATTTGACTATAATGCTCATGTAATGCGTAAAGTAAAAATTGCACAGGGTGAGCACTATCACATCTACAATCGCGGCAATCGCCGCCAGTCACTGTTCCTGGATGATAGCGATTGGAGCCGCTTTTTGTTTCTGATTTTGTATATGCAATCCCCTGCCCCAGTGACCAACATAGGGCATCGGGTGAAGCTCTACCTCAAACACAAAACATTCAGTTTGTATGATGTTCTTGTAGAGGATATTTGCAAGCGGCGTTATGTGGACCTTATCAACTTTTGTGTGATGCCGAATCACTTCCACCTTACTGTGTACGAACGGGAGAAAAGCGGCATCGCGCGATATATGCAACGCGTATTAAATGCCTACACAAAGTATTTCAATGTGAAGTACAAAAAAGAAGGACACGTGTTTCAGGGACCATTTCAGGCGGTGCGGGTGACAACCAACGAGCAACTTCTGCATCTGTCTGCCTACATCCATAGAAACCCGCGCGATATCCGCGAGTGGCGAGGCAAGGAAGGCACCTTCCCCTTCTCTTCTCTACCCGACTATATTTCGGAAAACCGATGGGGCGAATTGCTTGTCCCTAAAATAATTCTTGAACAATTTAAGGACCGTGCTGACTACAAAAAGTTTGTTGACACGAGTAGCACGAAAATTCTTGAAGAAAAATTAGATGAAGCGCATCGTAGGGAAGACTAAGGAGCTGGAGCTGACTCGGAAATCGGAGGAGTTGAGCTTGCCGTTTCTGGTGCCGGCTCGGGCGGGAGAACATCGGGTGTTGTGGCCACGGTGCCTGACGAGGTATTTCCTATATCACTAGGAGGGATTGTATCAGCGGGAGCGGTATTTCCGTTTATTTCTTTGACTATGACCGAACGGGTAGAAGTCGCCGTATTCCCCGCTTGGTCAGTCGCGACATAGTCAATGGTGTAGGTGGTCGTG